>JAGHSC010000270.1 GCA_018066065.1 Candidatus Cryptobacteroides faecihippi | reverse complement strand
GAATAGTAGCTCCATCCTGCTTCCAAGGCCCTCTGAGCGAGGTTTTGTCCAGGAAAGCCTCCTGTTTCCGCGCGGCGAGGGAGCAAAACGCAGCTTTTACCCTGATTGCTGCTCATCACGCTCGCGACGGACGGGAAATCAGCTCCATCCTGCTCCCAAGGCCCTCCCGAGTGGGAAATTCTCCTGAAATCGACATATTTTGCGTAGATTTTACACATTTTATTTGGATGTGTAATTTTTACGCATTATCTTTGCACCCAGAAACAATAAAACGAGAAAGGAAATGTTGGGAGCAATCATCGGCGACATCGCCGGAAGCAAGTACGAATTCAATAATGTCCGAACAGAAGACTTCAAGCTCATGGGAGCAGGCTGCAGCTTCACGGACGACACGATCTGCACGGTTGCCGTGGCGGAAGCTGCAATGAGCGACCTTGACTATGCAGCGCATCTGCAGGCATGGTGCAGAAAGTACCCTCACCCGATGGGCGGCTACGGAGGAAGGTTCTCGAAATGGATCAGAATGGACAGGCCCGAGCCTTACGGAAGCTACGGAAACGGTGCCCCAATGCGCTGCAGTGCAACAGGTTGGATATTCACAACTGAAGAGGAGGTTCAGCAGCAGGCACGCGAGTCGGCAAGGGTGACTCACAATCACAAGATGGGGCTCCTCGGAGCTGAGCTGGTCGCAACGGGAATATTCAAGATGCGTCACGGCGCAGGGAAAGAGGCTGCCGCGGAAGGTGTTGAAGCGGCGTTTGGATGGCTGCCTGAGTACCGCCCTTTCAGCAACCCTTTCAGCGAGACGACGATGAATGCTGTCCCTGTGGCAGTAAGCTGCTTCCTCGCCTCGAACAGCTTCGAGGACGCTGTACGCAAGGCCATCCTGGTCGGCGGCGACTCAGACACGATCGGAGCGATCACAGGCTCGCTCGCCGAAGCCTTCTACGGCATCCCGGACGATCTCAGGGCCAAGGCTCTGTCCTTCCTGCCCGAAGACATCCTGGCGGTGTACGACCGATTCCAGAAAGCCATCAAGGCATAATTAATTAAGATTCAAACGATTAAAAACAAAACATCATGATACGCAAAATGAGAAGACTACATCTGGCAAATTTCAACATCGCAGGTTTCACCTACTGGGACGGCGCGGAAGCATGGGAGAGACTGCACATCGGCACGGAGCTGCGACTGGTTCGCGAGGCCGACAACGCCTTCGACCCGTACGCCGTGGCAATCTACCTCGACAACCTCAAGCTCGGCTTCATTCCAAAGGGACAGAACAGCGAGATCAGCAAGTACCTCGACATGGGCTGGAAAGACATCTACGAAGTCAGGGTCCAGAGGCTCGCCCCATGCGCCCACACAGAACGTCAGGTCGAGGTCATCGTCAGCCTGAAAGAAGCAACAAGGAGAACTAAAACATTATCAGCATGATAGGAACAATACTAGGCGATTTCGGCGCATGTAGATACGAGAATGGTGAGGCGGAGCTCTCCCCTCTTGGAAAGGTTGCACTGAGCACCGCCCTCCAGGTGATTGAATATTCAAATGCGTTCATCGTACCTTCCGTGAACAAATACTGCTCACACCAGGACAGCCTGATCCACAGGGAAAATGCAGTCAAGGTCTGCCAGGTTGCGTGGAGTGCAGGAATGGTGTCATTCGGAGGCAGCCCGACGGACACGTTGTTCTACGACGACAAGGCTGGGATGTACTTCTACTGGATCATGGGTTCAGTGCTGGATGCGTTGATCCATGGGTGTTCCAAGCGTGAGGCACTGAACACGGATGGAGGAAAGTACCTCGCTGGAGTCGCGTCATCCGGGCTGAACAAAAGCCACGCGGAAGACCTGCTGGGCTACGCCGCCAATGCCTGGACCTGCTTCTCGAATGCATGGGATTTCAAGTCCGCGATCAATAATGCCTTGAAGTGGAACTGCAAGGACAGACACCTTCTGTGCTGTCTCACAGGGGCTTTGGCTGACGCGATGTACGGGTGCGAATCAGTCCTGGATGAGATGGTTCCGGAGAAATATCGTCCAGATCTGGCCAGGATCTTCAGCTACCAGTTCGAGCACCGTCATTTCTTCCCGAAGGCAAGCGCGGCTGTGGCAGTCAAGAAGAATCATTTCGCGCCGGCAGAGACCAAGGTGGACGGGATGTTCGTTTCCACAAGGCTGAAGGATCTGTTCCTCAGAAGCCGCGAGAAATCGTCCGGGGACAAGTACGGTTTCTTCCTGGACAATGGCTGGGTCTACTCGTACATGGCCGGGGGAAACGTGATCGGGCGCTTCAGATTCGAGGAAGGTCTTTTCGACACATGGAGAATCATTGATGTTCAGGAGGTTAACCATGATGGAATGATGAACTACACCCTTCCTGATGACATGGTCTCGATGGAAAAACTCCTGAAGTACATTTGCAAAACCGCTCAATAATTCCAACTTTTGCACTTGAATATTCAAGTGACATGAGAGATTTTGCAGCGATCGATTTCGAAACGGCGAACAACGAGCCCACCAGCGTCTGCTCGGTGGGCATCGTCATTGTCAGAGACGGCGAGGTGGTGGACAGGTTCTGCTCCCTGATCAAGCCTGAGCCGGAGTA
>JAGHSC010000031.1 GCA_018066065.1 Candidatus Cryptobacteroides faecihippi | reverse complement strand
GGGAATATGTTCCTATGATGCCGATGGAAACCTTTCGAAAATCGAAGAATGTCTCTGCATCGGCAAGGAAGCTGACGGAAAGATCTACGGCGACAACACCGTTTCCGGCCAGAACCATGTTGAGCTTGACGGCAGCAACCTCTGCTCCATGAACATGTGGGGCTTCACCCCTGACTATTTCGATCTGAGTGAAGAGGTCTTCGAATCCTTCCTCGAGCAGAACCTCAACGAGCTCAAGAAAGAATTCTACATCCCGTTCGCAGTCGACCGCCTCATCAAGGATAAGGGCTACAGCTGCAAGGTTCTCTCGACCGACTCCCACTGGTTCGGCGTGACCTTCAAGGAAGACCGTCCCGGTGTCGTGGCGAAGTTCCAGGAACTCGTCGACAACGGCACATACCCAAGCCCACTATGGAAATAACAATCACAGGTCATGTCATTCTTCAAGAACCGTAAAGTGGAGAAGAACTACGATTTCTTCGGTGCATGCTCATGGTACACTCCCGGCATTTCCGGCATGTTCATGATCCTTGCATTGTTCCTCGCCGGAATGGCCCTGGCATCTGTTGTCTGCATGCCGATGGTCCTCGGGAACGTGCCGAAGTGCTACCTTCTGCTCGTGATGTACCCGCTCCAGTTCGTGCCGCTGCTGATCTACGTGAAGTACAAGAGCAGCTGCAACTCGACCTTTGACAGAGGATATGCCCTGGACAGCAATCATTTCGGGAAAGCCGGAGGTGCAAAGACCGCCGTCATGGCCGTCATCGCCACTTTTGCCATGGCGATGATGCTGGAGCTGATCAACAACTATCTCCCGGAGATGTCCGATGTCATGAAGGAGGCGATGAAAGGCCTCACCACCGGTCCTCTCTGGGTCAACCTGCTGTGCGCAGCAGTCTTCGCCCCTATCCTTGAGGAATGGATGTGCAGGGGCGTCCTCCTGAGAGGTCTGCTCAACCATGAGATGAAAGGCAGAGAGCCAGGCAGGAAGATGTCCCCGGCCCTTGCCATAGCGATCTCCGCATTGTTCTTCGCGCTCATTCACGGCAATCTCTGGCAGGGCATCACCGCTTTCATCATGGGATGCCTGCTCGGCTATGTCTATTACCGGACCGGATCCCTGAAGACCACCATCCTGATGCACTGCGCCAACAACGCTCTTTCTGTCCTGCTGGGCCATTTCGGTGGTGAGAAGATAGAAGAGGCCAAGAGCATCGTGGAGCTGATTCCTGCCTGGGAATATGCAATCATACTCATTGTCAGCGCAGCTGTCATGGTCTTGTTCATCAAGAGCCTGAACGAGATTCCGTTGGCTTCGCAGCAGGGCAACAGCGATGTGATCCCGAGTGCAGATGACCTGCTTATGAAGGAAAAGGCCGAGAAAGAGGCATCGGTTGATCAAAATATTTTGAATAACTGAATTTTATAGCTACATTTGCAGGCTTTCCGCATGGTGCGGAGAGAAGTTTAGTTTATCAACCACAGAATTTTTTGCGAAAATGGCAGAGTATTTGGAAGCCGACAAGAAGCAAGAGATTTTCGCCAAGTACGGGAAGTCTAATACAGACACCGGCTCACCAGAGAGTCAAGTTGCTTTATTTTCCTACCGTATCAATCATCTTACCGAGCACCTCAAGAAGAACAAGAAAGACACTGTAACCCGTCGTTCCCTTCTTCGCCTCGTAGGTAAGAGACGTTCAGTTCTGGACTATCTCCAGAAGACTGACATCGAGAGATACAGAAAGATTGTCAAGGAGCTCGGTCTCCGTCGATAATCCAGCTATAGGAAAAGAGAATGGGGATGGCTGTGACAAGGTTGCGGCCTCCCCTTTTTATTTGAAAGAAGATTAAGACGTTATAGAAAACACTAATGAACATCATCAACAAGAAGATCGAATTATCCGACGGTAGGGTAATCGAAATCGAGACCGGCAAGCTTGCAAAGCAGGCTGACGGCTCCGCTGTCGTCAAGATGGGTGGCACCATGCTTCTCGCCACCGTCTGCGCAGCCAAGGAAGTCAAGGAAGGCACGGACTTCATGCCTCTCACGGTAGACTACAAGGAAAAATTCTATTCTGCAGGCCGCTTCCCTGGCGGATTCATGAAGAGGGAAGGCAAGTCATCAGACTACGAGATCCTCATCTCACGTCTCATCGACCGTCCTATCAGGCCTCTCTGGCCAGAGGACTTCCACCTCGAAGTCTTCGTGAACGTGACCCTCATCTCCGCAGAGAAGGACATCCAGCCTGATGCACTGGCTGGCCTCGCAGCATCATGCGCCCTTGCAACCTCAGACCTCCCATTCGGAGGCCCTATCTCAGAGGTAAGGGTTTGCCGCATCGACGGCGAGTACTGCATCAACCCTACATTCTCAGAAATGGAAAGGGCTGACCTCGAGCTCATGGTCGCAGCTACGGAAGAGAACATCATGATGGTCGAAGGCGAGATGAACGAGGTAAGCGAGGAGGTCATGCTCGGCGCAATCAAGTTCGCTCACGAGGAGATCAAGAAGCACTGCCGCATCCAGAAGGAGCTCATGGCAGAGCTCGGCACCGATGTCAACAAGCGCGACTATCCTCATGACGAGGAGGACGAGGACCTCAAGAAGAAGATCCACGACTTCTGCTACGACAAGTGCTATGCCCTTGCAAAGTCAGCAAAGCCTAAGCATCAGAGAGAGGATGGCTTCGAGGCCATCAAGAGCGAATGCATCGAGTCCCTCGGCCTTACCGACGAGGAAAAGGATGCAAAGAAGATGATGATCAACCGTTACTTCGGAAACGACCAGAGAGATGCTCTCCGCAACCTCCTGCTCGACGAAGGACTCCGTGTTGACGGCCGCCAGACCACTGAGGTGCGTCCTATCTGGTGCGAGACCAGCTACCTGCCATGCGCACATGGTTCAGCAATCTTCACCCGTGGAGAGACCCAGTCGCTCGCAACCGTTACCCTCGGTACCAAGATGGACATGAAGCAGACTGACGAGGTCCTCATCCAGGATGACCAGCAGTTCGTGCTCCACTACAACTTCCCTCCATTCGCCACCGGCGATGCAAAGGCACAGAGAGGTGTAGGCCGTCGCGAGATCGGTCATGGAAACCTTGCCTACAGGGCACTCAAGCCAGTAATGCCTAAGGCTCCTGAATTCCCTTACGCAGTACGCGTCGTCTCAGACATCCTCGAGTCAAACGGCTCATCATCACAGGCGTCAATCTGCGGTGGCTGTCTTGCACTCATGGATGCCGGCGTTCAGATCACAAAGCCGGTCGCAGGTGTGGCAATGGGTCTCATCACCGATGAGAAGAACCCTAACGGCCGCTATGCAATCCTTACCGACATCCTCGGCGACGAGGACCACCTCGGAGACATGGACTTCAAGGTAGCAGGTACCAAGGACGGTATCACCGCAACCCAGATGGACATCAAGGTCGACGGTCTTTCTTACGACGTCCTTGCAAAGGCACTCCAGCAGGCCAAGGAAGGAAGGATGCACATCATGGGTGAGATGATGAAGTGCATCGACAAGCCTCGTGAGGACTACAAGCCATTCGTTCCTAGGATCAAGTCCTTCGAGATTGCCAAGGAATTCATCGGCGCAGTCATCGGAAAGGGTGGCGAGACCATCCAGAAGATCCAGGCTGAGACCGGAGCTGTCATCACCATCGACGAGGTTGATGGAAAGGGTATCGTCGACATCGCTACCAACGATGCAGAGGCTATGCAGAAGGCTTACGACTGGATCCAGAACATCTGCGCAGTTCCTGAGGTCGGCGAGACCTACCACGGAAAGATCGTCTCAATCCTTGAGTTCGGCGCATTCGTCGAGATCCTCCCTGGAAAGGAAGGCCTTCTCCACGTCTCAGAGATCGCTTGGACAAAGACCGACAAGGTCGAGGATGTTCTCACCGTAGGACAGGAAGTTGATGTCAAGCTTCTCGAGATCGACGCCAAGACCGGAAAGATGAGACTCTCCATGAGGGCTCTCACTCCAAAGCCGGAAGGATATGTCGAGCCTGAGCGCCGCCCTCGTGGCAACGACCGCGGAGACCGTGGCGAGCGCAGAGGTGACCGCCGCGACGACCGCAGAGGCGACCGCAGGGATGGTGACCGTCGCGAGCGTCGTGACGGAGACCGCCGCGACCGCAGGGACGGAGACCGCCGCGAGAGGAGAAGCTTCGGTCCCAAGGCAAGCGAAGACACTTCAAGCAAGAACAACGAGGACACAACCTCAACCACTGAGGAGTTCTTCTAGTAGAACCTGCAAGATAAAAGTCGGCCAGGAGCAATCCTGACCGACTTTTTTATTATCTTTACAACATGAAACCACTTGACAAGAGATTAATAGCCCTAATGAGCATCATACTGCTCGCAGTCGGCTGCAAGAAAGAGGAGACCGAGCCAAAGGTCTACAGGCAGAGTTATGGCGTACCAACCGTCAGCATCGTAACGGAAGACAAGGCTCCGGTCGTCACCAGGGAAGATCACATCCCTTGCACCGTGAAGTTCTTCAAGACGGGATCCTCAACCCCAGAGTTCACCGCTGCAGGCAAGATCCACACCAGGGGAAATGCCACTGCAGGCTACCCTAAGATGCCTTACAAGATCAAGTTCGACGAGAAGCAGAGCATGTGCGGATTCCCGGCAAACAAGGATTGGGTTCTGCTCGCAATGTACTGCGACCATTCCCTCATGCGCGAATGCTACATGTACGAGCTCGCCGAGAAAGTCGGACTGCCTTTCACCGTACGTCACCAGCACGTTTCCGTGACGCTCAATGGCCAGCAGCTTGGAGTATTCCTCCTGGTCGACCAGGTCGAGAGAGCCGAGAACAGAGTCAACATCGACAAGGACGGATTCATCATCGAAAGAGACGGCTACGCCTCACGCGAGCCATTGAGCTTCAGCACTCCGAGAGGAAATCCTTTCACATTCAAGTACCCTAATCCTAATGACGGAGAAATTGTCCATGGCGACGAAGAGTACAACTTCATCAAGAAGTTCGTATCCGATTTCGAGACAGCTCTCTACAGCAGCGACTTCAAGGACCCAGAAAAGGGATACAGGAAGTACATCGACGCAGTTTCATGGGCCAAGTGGTATCTCGTCCAGGAGCTTTCCGGCAACATGGACACCAACCACTACTATGTCATGAATAACCACAACAGCAAGCTAGAGAGAGGTCCAGTCTGGGATGCAGAATGGAGCTACGGTCTCGCTGCTGCCGGTTCAAACGGATGGGCAAGGCCTTCAGAAGGAATCAAGCCGATGGTACAGGGTTCCTACAGGCACAACTGGCCATTCGTCCCACAGGTCTTTTCCGATCCTTACTTCGTAGGACTCGTAAAGAAGGAATGGGCCGCCCTCAAGCCACAGATGCCGACCATCCATCAGGACATGGCAAAGCTCGCAGAGTCGATCAAGCAGGCTCAGTCATACAACTTCAAGGTATGGCCTATCCTCAACGAGTACACCAGCGTAGGACTCGTCTATTTCGGAGATTGGAAGAAGGAGGTCGACTATGTCGACAACTTCCTCACCAAGCACTCTGCATGGTTCGACGAGTGGATCAAGGGTAAGCAATCCATCTAGCAAACTGTTTTTCTCCAATAATGAAAGGCCCTGCATCGGAATGACGCAGGGCCTTTTTTTCAATTGTTTGAGCTACAATCACTTCATTGTCACCTCGATGACATAGTCCGCACCTTCGATGTCAGTAGGAAGTGTGATGAAAAGACTCGCACCGACCTTGCGGGAGGCAAGACTCTCACCTCCGTCAAGCGCAGTCACGGAACGAACCTTTGCCTTCTTGTCGACAGGGATCTCAAGGATGGCACCAGGGTTCTTGAAGACATGCAGGTAGAATGTCTTTCCACCATCCACAGGAGCAGTTGTGACTCCCCAGTCCTGCTCGGCGAGAGGTCCGGGGCCGCAGCCCTTGATGGCTGAGGAATTGACCTTCATCCACTCCCCGATCGCCTTGAGACGGTCAAGGGCATCCTGAGGAAGCCTTCCGTCAGCCTGAGGTCCGATGTTGAGAAGCAGGTTTGTGTTCAGGGACACTGCCCTTGCAAGAGTCTGGATGAGAGTCTCGGAAGACTTGTAGTCCCTGTCGGAAACTGAATATCCCCACGCATGGTTCATTGTCTGGCACATCTCGAGAGGAAGCTTGTCGCTGACCGCCTGGCCCTCGGAGAATCCCGCTGTGTTCTGTCCAGGAAGGTCCTTCTCGAACATCTGGAAATCTTCACCAGGAAGAGGGGCGATGTGATGGTTGTTTCCGACAAGGCAGTCCGGGTCGATCGAATGGATGAACTCGTAGAATTCAGGCATCCTCCAGTCGAACGGGATGGAATCACGCTTGTGGTCCCAGTAGCCGTCAAACCAGAGAGCGCGCACCGGCGCGTACTGTGTCATGAGCTCCTTGACCTGGTTCTTCATGAATCGGAAATAGCTGTCATAATCAGGCTTGTCGCCTGCACGGCCTGTAAGGCGGCCGGACTCACCGATAGGGAAATCCTCCCTGATCCAGTCAAGGATGGAGTAATAGAACTGGAGCTTCATGTCCTGCTCCCTGCAGGCATCGGCAAGCTCCTTGATGACATCCCTCTTGAAAGGAGTCGCATCGACAATGTTGTAGTCAGACTCGGCGGTCTTGAACATCGAGAATCCGTCATGATGGCGGGATGTGATCGTCACATACTCGGCGCCGGCATCCTTGAATGCCTTCACCCACTCGGAAGCATCGTAGGCTGCAGGATAGAAACCACCTGCCGCCTTTGCATATTCATCCTTGTTGAGCTGGCCTGTCTGGAGATACCATTCGCCCTGGCCATAGGAAGCATAGATTCCCCAGTGGAGGAATATTCCGAAGCGCTCCCTCACGAACTCCTTGCGCGAATCGAGGTTGCCCTGCGAAGGAGTGTATGTCTGAGCGAAGCTCGTGCCTGATGCGAGCAGAACCATGGCTGCTGCAAGCAATGTCTTGAATCTGTTCATGTTATGATTGGTTATCAGTCGTTATCCTGGAATATGGAGCCTGCGATGCCCATCTGCAATCCTCGAAGCTCGGCAATGCCGCGCATCCTGCCGTAGCAGGAATAGCCTGGATTGGACTTCTTCTGGAGGTCATCGCACATGCGGTGGCCGTGGTCCGGGCGGCAGAAGATCCTGAACCTGCGCTCCTGCATGATCTCCAGCAGCGCCTTCATCATGCCGTACATGTCCACATCCCCGGCAAGGTGGGAATCCTCGAAGTAGTTGCCTTCGGCATCCCTCTTCGTGCTCCTGAAATGGACGAAATCCGTCCTGTCGCCGAATTCCCTGAGGATGGCGACAAGGTCGTTGTCGGCACGGATGCCGAAAGATCCGGTGCAGAGGCAAAGTCCGTTGGACCAGCAAGGTACAGCCTTCACGAGGGCACGGAAATCGTCAGCCGTGGAAAGGATCCTGGGCAGGCCGAGGATCGGGAACGGCGGATCGTCCGGATGGATGACCATCCTCACTCCGACCTCGTCGGCGACAGGACAGACCTGGCTCAGGAAGAAGATCAGGTTTTCCCTCAGCCTGTCCTGGCCGATGCCGTCATACCGCTTGAGTTCCTGACGGAACTGCTCGAGGGTGAAACTCTCCTCGCTTCCCGGAAGGCCAGCGATCATGGTGCGCGTAAGCTTGTGTATCTCAGCCTCATCCATCATCTCATAGCGCGCCTTTGCCTTGGCAATCTCCGCATCTGAATATTCACTCATCGCGCCTTCCCTGCCAAGGATGAAGAGGTCGAATGCCGCGAGGGCAGCCCTTTCGAAGCTGAGGCAGGTCGAGCCGTCAGGGAGACGATGCTCCAGATCGGTCCTGGTCCAGTCAAGGACAGGCATGAAATTGTAGGTCACGCAATTGATGCCGCACTCGGCGAGATTGCGGATGGTCTGCTTGTAGTTCTCTATGTACTGGAGATAGTCTCCGGTCTGGGTCTTGATGTGCTCGTGGACAGGCACGCTCTCCACGACGCTCCAGGTCAGTCCCCACTCTGCGATCAGCTCCTTGCGGGCACGGATCTCTTCGACCGGCCATACGCATCCGTTCGGGATGTGATGCAACGCATGGACAATGTCGGTCACTCCGGTCTGGCGGATGTAATCCAGGGAGATCGGGTCGTTCGGGCCGTACCATCTCCAGCTTTCCCTCATCAGATAGATGTCCTTCTTCATGGCTCGAGACTAGATTGTGAATGATGCAAAGCCGCCATCGACGACGCTGACGGTTCCGGTGACTGCCTTCGAGGCATCGGAGGCAAGCCAGTGGAGAGTTCCGAGAAGTTCCTCAGGCTCAAGGAAACGGCCGAAAGGAGTGTGGCCGATGATCTTGTGCGAACGCTCGGTCAGGCTTCCGTCCGGGTTGGTCAGGAGAGACCTGTTCTGGTTCGTGAGGATGAAGCCGGGAGCGATGGCATTGACCCTGAATCCATCTCCGAACTTGATCGCAAGCTCACCTGCAAGATACTGTGTCCAACTCATCACCGCAGCCTTTGCGACTCCGTAGCCGGCAACCCTGGTAAGAGGCTTGAGTGAGGTCTCGCTGCAGAAGTTGATGATGGAGCCCTGCTTCTGCTCCATCATGGCCTTGGCGAAGACCATTGTTGGGAGGATCGTTCCGAAAAGGTTGAGGTCGACCACCTTGCGGACTGCATCGAGATCCAGGTCAAAGATTGTCTTGTCCGGCGGGACAGTGGCTGCAGGCATGTTTCCTCCGGCAGCATTCATCAGGACATCCACGCGGCCATAGGCAGCGACCACATCCTTGCAGTTCTGCTCAAGGACAGCCTTGTCTGAGACATCTGTGGCAAGGAACATTGCCTCACCGCCCTCAGCCTTGATTTCATCGACCATCTGCTGAGCCATCTCGCGCGAGTGCTCACGGGCAAGCATCACGACTTTGGCACCCTGCGATGCAAAATACCTGACAATGGACTTGCCAAGGACACCACATGCACCCGTGATTACCACGACACGGCCTTCAATGTCAAAAAGATTCTTCATACGATCCATCTGTTATTAATTACTAGTAGTCTGTAACATCTAAATCTTGAATTTATGCAGAAAATTTTGTATCTTAGTCATAATAAACGAACTTTGCATTGTGGCTATGACAAAGTACAGAAA
>JAGHSC010000198.1 GCA_018066065.1 Candidatus Cryptobacteroides faecihippi | reverse complement strand
GACGATCCCCATCATTCGTCCGAGACGTCCACGCCAGACGCGCTGAGTAAGTGATTTCAGTGGACGATCCCTCCGAATTGGCGCATCATCCACGCCAGAGCGCACAGAATGGGGAATTGCGTGGACGATCCCCATCATTCGTCCGACACGTCCACGCTAGACGCGCTAGAATAGTGATTTCCGTGGACGACCCCTCCGAATTGACGCATCATCCACACTGGAGGCCGCAGAATGGGGATTCGCGTGGACGATCCCCATCATTCGCCCGACACGTCCACGCGAGTCGCGCACAGGGAAACGGCGGAGAAGAGGGAAAAGGGTGGAGGAGACTGACCCGCCGGGGCGTGAGCTCCCGCGCTCACGGGAAGCGGGAGGGACCCGCCGGAGACAAGTTCTCGCGCAGCGAGGACGCAGGAAACGGTGGGAGGGTACGGAACGAAGCGCAGCGAAGTGGAGCCCCCGGCGGGTCAGTCTTCTCCAGTCGTTCCCCGCATTATTCCCTCCCGACACATCCACGCCCGGCGCTCTGAGTCAGTGATTTACATGGACGACCGTCGGTATCGGGAAAAAGAAAAGTCGTCTCGCGGGAGACGACTTTTCATATTCGAAATCCATCAGAGGATTAAGAGAAGTTATCGTAGAGAATGCTCTCTGGCTGAACTCCAAGGCTATCAAGCAGATTGTTGACAGCACCCACCATCATAGGAGGACCGCACATGAAGTACTTGATGTCCTCTGGAGCCTCGTGGTCCTTGAGGTAAGTCTCGTACATCACATTGTGCACGAAGCCAGCAACATACTTTACTCCAGCCTCATCAGCTGCAGGATCAGGACGATCCAGAGCAAGATGGAAGTGGAAGTTAGGGAAATCCTTCTCGATCTCAGCGAAGTCCTCAAGGTAGAATGCCTCGACAAGACTACGTGCACCATAGAAGAAGTGAACCTCGCGCCGAGTCTTCAAAGTCTTGAACAGATGCATGATGTGGCTTCTCAGAGGAGCCATACCGGCACCACCACCCACGAAGATGTACTCCTGAGAATCAGGATCATCCTTAGGAAGGAGGAACTCACCGAATGGACCAGAGATCCAAACCTTGTCACCAGGCTTGCGGCTGAAGACATAGGATGAAGAAACTCCTGGAGGAACAAGAAGCATCTTGAAGACACCCCTAGGCTGGCTCCTGTCGAATGGAGGAGTAGCGATACGGACGTTCAGCTTGATGACGTTCTTCTCTGCAGGATAAGAGGCCATTGAATATGCGCGTACGGTAGGTACGGTGTTCTTTGCCTTGATGCCGAAGAAACCATACTTCTCCCAGTCGCCCCTGTAGATCTCATCGATGTCCATGTCGGCGAAATCGATGTCATACTCAGGGATGTCGATCTGGATGTACTCACCAGACTTGAAATCAATGTGCTCACCCTCAGGAAGCTTGACTGTGAACTCCTTGATGAAGGTAGCCACGTTCTTGTTGGAGATGACCTCACACTCAAGCTTCTTGACGCTGAGAGTAGAATCAGGAACCTGGATCTTGATGTTGTCCTTGATCTTGACCTGGCAACCAAGGCGGTAGCCATCCTTGATCTGCTTGCGGTTGAAGAAACCAGTCTCGGTAGGGAGGATGGTTCCGCCACCCTCGAGCACCTGGACCTTGCACTGACCACAGTTGGCCTTTCCACCGCAGGCTGAAGGAAGGAATATTCCGTTCTCTGCGAGAGTGTGCATGAGGTCGCCGCCCTGTGCGACGTCAAGATTCTTCTTACCGTTGTTGATGTCGATCTGGACTGTTCCTGAAGGAGTGATGGCTGACTTCACGATGAGAAGGAGAGCCACAAGGATCAATGTCACTACGACAATGACGATGATTGATGCTAAGATTGTGTTCATTCTTATGTCCTCCTAAAGTGAAATACCCATGAATGCCATGAATGCGATACCCATAAGGCCTACGGTGATGAATGTGATGCCGATGCCCTTGAGAGGAGCAGGGACATTGCTGTAGGACAGCTTCTCGCGGATTGCTGCAAGAGCAACGATTGCGAGGTACCAGCCGAGACCTGAACCAAGTGCGTAGACAGCAGACTCACCGACATTGGCAAAATCCTTCTGCTGCATGAAGAGCGAACCACCAAGGATTGCGCAGTTCACAGCGATGAGAGGAAGGAAGATACCGAGTGATGAATAAAGAGCAGGGAGGAACTTCTCCACAATCATCTCGACGAGCTGTGTGAAGGCAGCGATGACGGCGATGAAGAGGATGAAGCTCAGGAAGCTCAGGTCTACGTTCGGTCCGAAGATACAGTTCTCACCAGGGGTGAGAATGTACTTGTTGAGAAGGTAGTTGAGCGGAAGTGTGCAGACGAGCACGAAGATAACAGCCATTCCCAAACCATTAGCTGTCTTCACGTTCTTTGATACTGCCAGGTATGAGCACATACCGAGGAAGTATGCAAAGATCATATTGTCAACGAAGATTGACTTTACGAATAAGCTTAAATATTCCATATTCTATGATCTGAGTTTGATGTTACTTCTCCTGAAGGTCCTTCTGGATCGATCTCTGTACCCAGATGACGCATCCGAGGAGGATGAGTGCCATTGGAGGAAGGATCATGAGACCGTTGTTGGTGTAGCCGATAGCCTTGAGTACAGGGAATCCGAAGAGGGTGCCTGAACCGAAGAGCTCACGGAAGAATGCAACGATGATGAGGATCATGCCGTAGCCGAGACCGTTGGCAAGACCATCGACGAGGGAAGCAAGTGGCTTGTTGCCAAGTGCGAATGCCTCGATTCGACCCATGACGATACAGTTGGTGATGATGAGACCGATGTAGACGCTCAGCTGCTTGTCGATGCCATAGGCGAATGCCTTGAGGAACTGGTCCACGAGGATTACCATCATTGCGACGACGACGAGCTGTACGATGATACGTACACGGTTAGGAATCGTGTTCCTGAGGATGGATACGACAAGGCTTGAAAGGCCTGTCACAGCGATGACGGAAAGTGCCATCACGAATGCTCCCTTGAGCTCGACAGTGACTGCGAGTGAAGAGCAGATACCGAGGACGAGGACAGTGATAGGGTTGCCCTTGAAGATCGGTGTAAGGAATGTTTCTTTCAGATTTGCCATAGCTTATTCCTCCGTGTTTGTTTCTTCAGAATCCATGCAGCAGTTGCCTTCCTGGCATCCACCCTCTGCACAGCATCCGCAGCACTTGCCCTCACCCTTGCAGCAGTCTGAGGAAGCGCCTGCGAGTACAGGAGCGTATGCCTTGACCCAGTTGTTGATTGCAACGTCGAGACCCTTTGAAGTCATTGTTGCACCGGTGATTGCATCGATGGCGTTAGCCTTGCCTGCAGGAGCACCACCCTTCACGATTGCGAAAGGAGCAGCATCGCTGAAGTCGAATGCCTTGCCGTCGAACTGAGCTGCGAAAGAAGGGTCGTCCTTGATCTTTCCACCAAGACCTGGGGTCTCGGAAGCGTGGTCGAAGGTCGCACCTGCGATCTTTCCGTCAGGAGTGATTGCCACGTAGCCCCAGACTGGACCCCAGAGACCTGCACCGTAGATAGGCACGACCTTGGTTCCGTTCTTGAACACGTAGACTGGAAGTTCAGCTGAGACACCGTCTGCAATGTTGTAGTTCTGTGCCTTCAGGTCTGAAGTGGTGTAGATTGTAGCGTCCTCTGCAGGAAGCTCATTGACCTTTGCGCCCTTGAGGTCGACTGTGTAGGCCTCTGCGATCTGGTCCTTGTAGGTGGCGATGATCTCGGCGTTGCTCTCTCCTGAAGGAATCTTGGCAGCGGTAAGGATCTGGCCGATGGTCTCAGCCTTCATGTTTGCTACCTGACGGTCATTCAGGGACATTGCAGCGAAAGCAAGAATCGCAGCGACGACGATCACGATGATAGCCGAATATACGACTGTATATGTGTTGCTGTTTGTGTTCATGGCTATGCGATTTTTTTAGCTCTCCTTGAGATGTGTGCACTTACGACGCAGTGGTCGATGATAGGAGCGAATACGTTACCAAGCAGGATTGCGAGCATCATACCCTCGGCGTAGCCAGGGTTGAAGAGTCTCACGATGACTGCGATGGCACCTACGAGGAAACCGTAGATCCACTTTCCGCACTCTGTCTGGGCTGAGGTTACAGGGTCGGTTGCCATGAAGACTGAACCGAGAGCGAAACCACCCATCACGAGGTGATAGTAGGCAGGGATGTCAGTTGCATTGCAGAGGGTTCCGAGCCAGCCGATGAGAAGGCCGCCGGCAACTGATGAAACCATGATCTTCCAGCTTGCGACACCGGTCCAGATGAGGATGACGGCACCGATGAGGATTGCGATGACTGAAGTCTCACCGACTGAACCAGGGATGATACCTGAGAACATCTGCCAGAAGCTGAAGCCTGCATTTGAAAGAGCGTCCATTGCTCCCTGACCTTCAGAAAGGTAAGAGAGAGGGGTTGCTCCGGTGACTGCATCGGCTCCGCAGCGGTGTGCGATCCAGACCTGTGATCCTGACATTGCGCTAGGATATGAGAAGAAGAGGAACGCACGGCAGAGGAGTGCCGGGTTGAGGAAGTTCATACCTGTGCCGCCGAAGACTTCCTTGCCGAAGATGACAGCGAACGCAGTTGCGATTGCAAGCATCCAGAGCGGAACGTCCACAGGGACGATGAGAGGAATGAGCATACCTGAGACGAGGTAGCCCTCGTTGACTTCCTCACCCTTGATCTGTGCACTTGCGAACTCGATGCCGAGACCGACGATGTAGGATACGAGGAAGAGAGGGAGAACCTTGAAGAGACCCCAGAAGAACTGGTTCCAGAATCCTGGGAGGTCGCCTGTTGCAAGATTGTACTGGTAACCGACATTCCACATTCCGAACAGAGCTGCCGGAACGAGTGCGAGAACGACGATGATCATCACTCTCTTGATGTCGACTGCATCCCTAACGTGAGCACCCTTAGAGGTTACTGTGGCAGGGACACGGAGGAAGGTGTCAAAGGCATCCCATGAAGAATGCAACCATCCGAGCTTTCCGCCTTTTTCGAAAAGGCCTGGTTTTACTGTGTTTTCTTCCATAGTCATTTGCCTTTATGCCATTTCCTTGATCATGAGGTCGATACCTGACTGGATCATAGCCTGGATGTTGTTCTTGGAAGGATCCACGAACTCGCAGAGGGCCAGATCTTCAGGAAGAACCTCGTAGATTCCGAACTTCTCCATCTTGTCGATGTCACCTGCGAGGCAGGCCTTGACAAGGTAGACTGGATAGAGATCCATAGGGAGGACCTTGCCGTAGACGTCTGAGAGGACGAATGCGCGAGGACCGCCGTGAACGTTGGTGTCCATGTTGTACTTCTTCTTAGGCAGGAGCCATGAGAAGTAAGTCATGGATGAACTGAACTGGTTGAACCTGAAAGGCTTGGCCCATCCGAACCACTCTCTTTCACGACCTTCCTTCATGATGGTGACCTGGTTGTCCTTGAATCCAAGGTAGCCGTTCTCACCTACATTCTCGCCGCTGAGGATGTCGCCGCTGATGAAGCGGAGCTCAGCCTCTGCGCTGTTGTAGAATGACTTGAGAGCTGCGATAGGGGTTCCAGGAAGAGCTGTCACGTAAGCAGGCTCGATGGCTGCAGGTCCGGTGACTGCGACTTTCCTTGTGAGGTCGACCTTGCCGGTCTTGATGAGCTTTCCGATGGCTGCGAGAGCCTCGAGGGAGAGTGTCCAGACTGTCTCGCCCTTCTTGATAGGGGAGATGTGGCTGATCTGCACGCCGACATTTCCTGCAGGATGCTTCTTTCCGTTGACGGTGTAGATGGTGGCGTCGGAAAGCTTTGCGAAGGCAGATGCTGAGTCGTTGACGCAGACGATCACCTTTGCAATCTTCGCAACTGCGCTTACACCTGCCTGGATGGCATCAACCTCACCGCCGAGAGCATATTCAGCGTCGGCTGCGAGAGGTGCAGTGGAGAATGCAGAAACAAAAACAGCCTTCGGAGTCACTGCCGGGTTGGCGATGATGCCGTAAGGCCTCTGAATGATGAATGGCCAAAGACCGCTCTTGAGAAGGGTTTCCTTGACTGCCTCAGCGTTTGCTGGCATGCCGGTGCCGAAGTCGACTGCTTCGCCTGCTGCATCAGCCTTGATGAGGACAGCGAGAAGTTTTCTCTTCTCACCTCTGACGATTTCCTGAACGGTACCGCCCACAGGGGAGGTAACGAGGATGTCAGGGTTCTGCTTGTCTGCCAAAACAGGAGATCCTGCGAGGACCTTGTCGCCTTCCTTGACGAGGAGTCTTGGGAAAAGACCCTTGAAGTCAGAAGGTTTGACGGCAACAACGTCAGGCACGATCGTCTTCTTTGTTTCGAGGGCTGCCGTTCCGCTTACAGGAATGTTCAGACCCTTTTTCAAATCGATGATGTTTGACATTATAAATTGAGTTGATAGTAATTGTCAGTACAGACTACAAAGATACTTATTTTTTATTGAAAAATAATCTGTAATTTCGTGGTCATTATGGAAAACAACATCAGTACCGTACTTGAAGGGTTGAACGCGGAGCAGAGGCTTGCGGTCGAATGTGTGTCCGGACCTGTCCTGATCGTGGCGGGTGCCGGTTCCGGCAAGACCAGAGTCCTGACCAGCAGGATTGCAAACATACTTTCCAAGGGCGTGGACCCATCCCGCGTCCTTGCGCTGACATTCACAAAGAAGGCAGCCTCCGAGATGAAGGAGAGGATCGCCATGATGGTGGGCGAGCGCAGCTCCCGCAGGATCGTCATGGGAACCTTCCACTCGATCTTCATCAGGTTCCTCCGTGAATATTCAGACAGGCTGGGTTATCCCGCTGCATTCACCATCTACGACACAAGTGACTCAGTCAGTGCGATAAAGACCTGCATCAAGGAGCTCAGCCTCGACGACAAGGTCTACAAGCCAAAGGACATACTCTCCAGGATCTCGCTGGCCAAGAACAACCTCATGACGTCGGATGCCTACAGGAACAACCAGAAGGTCCTGGAGAAGGACATCCAGTCCCGCAGGCCCAAGATCTGCGACATCTACTCGATGTACACCGCGAAGTGCAGGAACGCCGGGGTCATGGACTTCGACGACATCCTCCTGAACATGAACATCCTCTTCAGGGATTTCCCGGATGTCAAGGCTCAGATCGCAGGACGCTTCGACTACATCATGGTCGACGAGTACCAGGACACGAACTTCGCCCAGTACCTTATCCTGAAGAAGCTCAGCGAGCCTCACCGCAATCTCTGTGTCGTGGGCGACGACTCGCAGTCCATCTATGCCTTCCGAGGTGCCAAGATCGAGAACATCCTGAACTTCAAGAAGGACTATCCTGAGTGCAAGACTTTCCGCCTGGAGAAGAACTACAGGTCCACTGCCAACATCGTGGACGCGGCCAACTCATTGATAGCCAAGAATTCCAACAGGATCCCCAAGACTTGCGTGGCAGTCGGCGATGAAGGAGAGAGAATCCGTCTCCTGAAGTGCTATTCAGAGCAGGAGGAGGCCATCAAGATTGCCTCCGAGATCATCGACAGGATGCAGTCCGACCATGCCAAGTACCAGGATTTCGCCATACTCTACAGGACAAATTCCCAGTCCAGGTCGCTTGAGGAAGCCCTCCGCAAGAGGAATCTTCCCTACATGATCTACTCCGGCAACTCCTTCTTCGAAAGGGCCGAGGTGAAGGACATGATGGCCTACATGAAGCTGGTCGTCAACATCAATGACGACGAGTCCTTCAAGAGGGTGATCAACACGCCTGCGCGTGGAATCGGAGACACGTCACTGGCTGCCCTCGGCACCATGGCAAACGTCCTCGGGGTGTCCCTCTTCAAGGCCGCATATTCGGAGAGATTCGCGGAATTCGGGCTGAAGGCTCCGGCGGTGGCGAAGATCCGCTCATTCTGCGAGATGATCGGCAAGTTCGCCTCGCAGGTCAGCCAGGAGAATGCCAATGAACTGGCAGTCAGGCTGAATGACGAGTGCGGACTGTACGCGCACTTCAAGAGCGACAGCTCGATCGAGTCGCAGTCCAGGGCATCCAATGTCGAAGAGCTTGTCAACAGTGTTGCCCAGTACGTGGAAGACCGTCAGAATGAGTACCTTGCCGAGATGGAAGCAGATGCACTCGACGAGTCCGAGATCACCTATCCGATCGTCACTCTCGGCGAGTTCCTCGAGAACATCTCCCTTCTTTCCAATATCGACATCTCCGAAGACGAGGATTCCACCAACAAGATTGCCTTGATGACAGTCCATTCGGCAAAGGGACTGGAGTTCCCTTATGTCTTCGTCGCTGGAATGGAGGAGAATCTGTTCCCTTCCGGCGGCATGCTGATCTCACCTCCGGAAGTCGAGGAAGAACGCCGCCTCTTCTATGTTGCCATGACCAGGGCCAAGAAGACCCTTAGCCTTTCCTTCGCCCAGACAAGGTTGAGGAACGGAAAGCATGAAAGCAACTCCCCAAGCCGATTCGTCAAGGAAATCGATCCGAAATACATTGCTAACCCACTCAGGGATAGCGACTTCTCTGATGAGAATGACACACTTCCTGCCTTTGGACGTTCCTTCCGCGGCTTCGGCTCATCAGGTTCCGGATCCTCTGGTTCATGGTCAGGGGGCTCGCGCCAGGGCGGCTCTCAGAGAGGCTCCTATCGTGGTGGGGACAGCAGGAATGAATATGGGAGTACGAGACTCGGCGGTACTAAATACGGCATGTCAGGTGCGGTGCACACGGTTCCGAGAAGTGCCTCGGTGCAGCCTCAGCCATCCAAGCTTGACCAGCTTCGCAACCGCCCTCTCCCTCCAAAGGTGCCTGATGCCGATTTCATCCCGGTGTCTCCGGACGTCCTGAAGCCTGGCCTTCGTGTCGAGCATAATCGCTTCGGGTTCGGTACCGTGACTGAGATTCTCGGCTCCGGTACGGAAAAGAAGGCCAAGATTACCTTCGATGCCTATGGCGAGAAGCTTCTTATACTCAGATACGCAAAAATTCGTCTCGCCTAGTTGTTTTTGTTAAAACAATTTGTATCTTTGGGACGAAGTTTTTCATAGTTTAAGTTTAGGTTAAGTAGCGGGGCGATCGCAGTGAATGCGATTGCCTCGTGAATTTTTTATACAATCCTTAAAGAAACGTATCGTTCGCTGCGGCTGAGGACAGCATTTTTCTGTTTCTGTAAGCTTTTTCTGTTTTCCACATCTACCTTTGCCTCGGTCCGCAACGGTGCGGCCGGTAAAAAATCGTTTACAGACTATGAAAACTTCCTCAGGAGCCCTATCCGGGCTTCTTGCCGTCGCACTTGCAATCAGTGCTGCGGCGCCTTCCTGCAACAAGCTGCCGGAAGAACAGCGGCAGGGGAGTCTGAGCTGGACTTTCCCGGAACAGCTTGCAACGAGGTCCATCGAGGATCTCCCTGACACGGATTCGTTCATCCTTGCCGTCACGAACAGCTCAGGTGACATCCTGTACGAGGGACGCTATGGCGATTCCCCTCAGTCCCTTGACCTCGCTCCAGGTTCCTATACAGTCCGTGTCCTGTCGAGACCATTCTCATCTCCAGAGTTCTCTGCTCCGCAGTATGGCGACGAGCAGGTTGCCGTCGTTCAGTCCGGAACCAGGACGAATGTGGTGCTGAAATGCACCCAGCTCAATTCAGGAATCCGTCTGAAGGTTTCCTCCGATTTCCGGTCAAGGTACCCGGGAGGCTATCTGACCGCAGCCTCGTCCAAGGGAAAGCTCAAGTACCTTCCGTCGGAGAGCAGGGTCGGTTTCTTTTCCCCCGGGAAGGTCACCATCTCTCTCTTTGACGGCAATTCGAGCACAGACCTGACTGACAGGTATGTAGAAGCCTGCGAGATGCTCACTCTCGGTGTCGCCTGCCCTTCCGGAGCAGGGACAGATCCCTTCCCGATCTCACTCTCGGTCGACACGACCAGGATCTGGTACGAAGACACCTACGTCATCGGCTCCGGTTCCGGTTCGGAGCCGGGTACTTCGCTATCTTCGGCATTCAGCGTGACCCAGGCGAAGGAGAATCTGACGGCCAAGGGAGTCTGGGTGTGCGGCTACATCGTCGGAGGGGATCTCACGTCTTCCAAGACCGGCATGGCAGTCACCGGACCTTTCACATCATCGACCAACATTGCGATCGCCTCACGCTCATCCGTAACGGACAAAAGCCTCTGCCTTTCTGTCAAGCTTGGCTCCGGCGATGCCAGAGATGCGTTGAATCTCGTTGACAATCAATCTCTTCTGGGCCACAAGGTCTACCTGAAGGGAGACATGGTGTCAGCCTACTACGGAATCCCGGGCATCCAGAACATCACTGAATATTCACTTGTCAAATGATGCACTCCATGGAAATCAATCTGTTCAAGGCCGTTATTGCGGCAACACTTCTCTCCATTGCGTCTTCTGCCGCCCAGGCTCAGGATGCGAAAGACTGGGAGATTGGCCTGGGCGGGGCCCTTGTCAACATGAACCGGACCACCGTGTCCAACTTCCATCAGACTCCAGGTGGTGACTATGTCTTCAATGTTAAGGAAAAGATGGCCTATGGGGGTGGTGAAATCTATCTTTCCCATGGGATCAAGCCATGGCTCTATCTTGACCTTCAGGGAACCTTGGGCATGGCCAGATACTTTGAAGGATCCGGTGAAAGGCAGGGATTCTCATGCATGGCATGACCAGGCTTGCAGATCCGCCCTTTCACTGGAAGCCGGTGGATCCAGCCTTATCTCAGACTTGGCCTGAACTATTATCACAAGAATTTCAGTACCAGGTATTTCGGCCAGTTCGACGGGGACCCGACCAAGGAAGGGATCTGGAAGGCTGAGGATGCCTGGAACAAGGGGCTTACGGTCGATCATGATGACTTTGTCCCGATCGGAGCGGGAATCGGTGTGATTGGCTGGATGTCTGACAGGGTCGGTCTCCGCCTTCAGGGACAGTATCTTGCTCCGCTGCTGCTTCCTGGTCAGAACTTCGCACAGATCTCCACAGGGGTACTCCTCAGGTTGGGAGGCTCCAGCAAAAAGAAGCATTATGAGGGATTTATCTCTAAGGATGGGGCGGAGGTCCGCGAAGTCGTGAAGGAGGTCATCCGGGAGGTGCCTGTTGAAAGGGTTGTCGAAGTGGTGAAGGAAGTTCCTTGCGTGGTCACGCTCACCGAGATGATGGACAATGTGAATTTCGAGTTCGACAGTGCTGAGATCACTCCTGAATCAGCTTCTACCCTCGATGCCGTTGCGGAAGTGCTCCGCTCAAACTCGAGCATGCATTTTCTCATTGCTGGCTACACGGATTCCAAGGGCTCGGATGAGTACAATGATGCCCTTTCGGAATCCAGGGCTGCCGCAGTCGTTGAGGCTCTGGTCAGCAGGGGAGTCCCTGCTTCATCTCTGTGCAGCAGAGGCTTCGGAAAGAGAATGGCAGTTGTGCCGCAGGATGAATCTGACGAGGCGAGAAAGGGAGACCGTAAGGTCGTGGTCGAGAGGATCCTTGATGATACTCTCTGGAAATACATGAAACGATAAGAATCAAGACAGACTATGAACAACAAATCTAGAATGGCGATTGTCTCCGCCCTGGTTGCTGGAGCATTCGCGATGCTTTCCTGCAATTCATTGGAAATCACGATGCCGAGAGGCCCGCAAGGAGAACAGGGCGCGCCGGGTGCGCCGGGCGCAGATGGCAGCAATGGCATGTCGGCCTACGATGTCTGGGTGACGGCCATCAATTCCGGAACGATAGGTGACTGGAAGGGAGGGACTTCGGTCAGCGACTTCTTCCTCTACCTCAAGGGCAGGGATGGAAAGGACGGCCTGGATGGGAAGGACGGACTTGACGGAAAGGATGGACAGAATGGAAAGGACGGCGTTGACGGCAAGTCGGCCTATGAACTGTGGAAGGAATATGTGTCGTCCGGTGTTCCGGATCCTCATGACCCATCATCAGTATGGAACCCTGACCGCGTCGGAATCGCTGACTTTTACTGGTTTCTTACTGGTCCGGATGGCGCTGATGGCCTTGTACCTTACATAGGCGGCAATGGAAACTGGTTCATCGGGGACAAGGATCTTGGTGTCCCTGCCCGTGGCAGGGATGGCAAGGATGGCTTTGACGGCAAGGTTGGTGAATCGGCTTATCAGTCCTGGGTGTCCTATGTCAGAGATGCTCTTTCAAGAGGCGAGGAGGTTCATGATGCTTCAGGTCTTCTCTACTCTGAAGACGATCTCACGCTTCAAGGCTTCTTCCGCTATCTCACTGGTATTCAGGGTCAGAAAGGTGACACTGGAGATAAGGGAGAAAAGGGAGACCAAGGTGATAAGGGTGATAAAGGAGATAAGGGAGACAAGGGAGACAAGGGCGACTCCGGTTCACAGGGAGCTTCTGGTCAGACTCCTTTCATCAACGGGGATGGCAACTGGCAGATCGGCGATGTCGACACAGGGATTCCTGCTCGGGGAGAGAATGGACTGGATGGCGCCGATGGCCTTGATGGTCGTGACGGCAAGAGTGCCTACGATCTCTGGGTGATGGATGTTCTCTCTGAAACCGGCCTTGCAGACCCTCACGACATAGAATCCGTGTGGGACCGTAACAGGACCGACATGTGTGATTTCTGGGATTACCTAAAGGGCGCTGCCGGCCTGGACGGCCAGGATGGAAAGGACGGAGTTGACGGTACTGATGGCATCGATGGCATCGATGGCAAGTCAGCCTATGAAATCTGGAAGGAAATGGTACTGTCTGACGTCGGTGTCCCAAATCCTGGGAACGGTGTCTACGATGTCGCTCAGTACCCTCTTTGGCCGATCTTCGCTGTCTCGGAAGGAGATTTCCTTAAATACCTTAGAGGAAAGGATGGTAGCGATGGGGAGACCGTCATCGTGACCAAGATGGATTCCGTTATGGTCTATGTCGACGCCATCGATCCTTCCAAGTACTCCCTCAAGCCGGTAAGGGCCCTGCTCGATCTTTCGGACAGTACCTACGAGTACGTCAATCCTTACACCGGAGGTGTGGCATACATGCTCTTCGGTCCAGGCCCTGTCCTCATCCCTGACGCTGAGATTGCCCTTGAGGATGAGGATGGAAACAGCTATGCCTGGCACTCCGACAGCGAGGCGGCAGTCTATCTTGGACGCGATGACCTCCCTGACTGGAAAGATGGCTCGAAGGCTGGTGGCAAGACCCTGACCCTGAAGTCTCTGTCGTTTGGAAATACTTCTGTGTCAGATCCTTCACGCCTTGGTGAGACGGCCCTTCCCTACAAGGTCCTGCTCGGTTGTGAGCTTGGTGATCCATCTCTTGAGTACAAATTTGCCAGAGTTACCTGGAAGGGATTCAGGGTGAGGGAAGGCAAGTCCCTCCAGTGGCCCGATGCCGGAAGGTATGAATATGTGCTCAGCGACTATGATCTCCTTGCGGCACAGGCTCTCATGCCTGGATATTCAAAGAAGGTCGGAATGGTGCATGACGAGATCGAGTATGCAGAGGACCTGAACTTTTTCAATCCCGATGACTTCGGGGTGGAAATGAGCCAGCAGGGAACCGACATCCAGAGAAATGTTTCCTACAGGAATGACTCAGGCTACCCTGCAAAGCCCCTGTACGCTGCAATGGTGCTGGGTGACGGCATGGGAAGGGATGCATCCAATCCTTCCGTGATGTCCGTCCATTCGGCTCCTCTCTTCAAGAAAGGGAAGGAGGTGTCAGAGATCTCCGCGGACTATGGAATGCGTGTCCATTCATTCGAGCATGATGCCATGGTCGCTGAAATTCCGGAGATCTGTTCCGTGGGTGACTTTGATGTGGTGTCTACCTATCTCGATGAGTCAGATGCCGACAACCCGCAGGTCATTCATCTTACCAGGTATCGTGCCAGGATCGGTGAAACCAACTTCTTCGGATGCTTCGACTATTCATCATTCGGTCATGTCTATTCCGACGTCATGTATGATGTTCCTGGAAGTGTACTCGGCAATCCTGCTGACGCAAAGGTGTGCAGGTTCGTGAGGTATGACGATCTCCAGTCATTCCTTGAAGCAGGCTTTGCACTTGCCTCCGACTATTCACGCCTTACGATCAGTGGTTCCCTGTCCGGTGTAGTCATCACAAACTTCGTTAATCTCGAACATGAGGTTCCATTCAACATCAAGAACCTTTATGATGGATTCACGCTGCCAATCTCTGGCATGTATGCCTATGATGGCAGACATCCATTCTCGGTCTATAGCGACAAGATGGGCTCTTTCAGCTACACCGGTCAGTCGTCCACGGCATCGATCTCGTGGAACAGAGGTGATGATGATCCTTATGTCCAGACCGTCGATGCCCGCTGGGGCGAATGATCCAGCATCCATCCCGATTGGTTGATTGAACTTAATGTATTGACGGAGCGCACAGAAATGTGCGCTCCGTCATTTAATACTGCTCTATGCATATTTTGTTCCCCTGATACTGTTTCAAAAAGTGTGTCTGAGGTGAGATAAAAAAGAAAGTCTACGGATTTCTTTAGATTTGTAAAAGCCAAACAACAAATACAAAAGAATCGTAGACTTATGGAGTTCACAAAGGAACAAC
>JAGHSC010000072.1 GCA_018066065.1 Candidatus Cryptobacteroides faecihippi | reverse complement strand
CCATACCATGGATCCTAGGGTTCTTGTCGATGTCGACCTCAGGGAAGATGATCTGCTCCTTGAGACCGAGAGTGTAGTTACCCTTGCCGTCCATCTTCTCAGCGATACCGTTGAAGTCTCTGATTCGTGGAAGAGAGATGCGGATGAGCCTCTCGAGGAACTCATACATCTTGACGTCACGGAGAGTGACCTTCACACCGATAGGCATGCCCTTACGGAGACGGAAGTTGGAAACGTCCTTCTTTGAAGTTGTAAGGATGGCCTTCTGGCCAACGATCTTTGCGAGCTCCTCTGCTGCCTCCTCAACAAGCTTCTTGTCGGAAGTACCCTCGCCGATACCCTCATTGATGGTGATCTTGACGAGCTTTGGAACCTGCATTACGGTTGTGTAGGAGAACTGCTTCATGAGCTTGTCTACGATCTCCTCCCTATAAACCTTCTTGAGGGAAGGTACGTAATCCGTAGGAAGTGCCTGGACTTCTACTGGAGTTGTTGCTTTCTTTGCCATAATTGCTTGATCTCCTCTCCTGATTTCTTAGCGTAGCGGACCTTCTTACCGTCCACGAACTTGTAGCCTACTCTTGTTGGCTTGTTGTCTGCAGGGTCGATGAGCTGAACATTCGAGATGTGAATAGGAGCTTCCTGCTTGACGATGCCGCCCTGAGGCTGCTTGGCGTTTGGCTTGGTATGCTTGCTGACAACATTGACGCCTTCTACGACAACGCGATCCTCGTCAACGATAACGCTGAGGATCTTGCCGGTCTTACCCTTGTCATTACCAGCGTTTACATACACTGTGTCACCTTTCTTAATGTGTAACTTCTTCATGATTCTCAATGATTAAAGGACCTCAGGTGCCAGTGAAACAATTTTCATGTAATTCTCACGAAGCTCTCTGGCCACAGGGCCGAAGATACGTGTTCCGCGAAGCTCGCCTGCACCGTTCAGAAGAACGCATGCATTGTCATCGAAACGGATGTATGATCCGTCAGCCCTGCGGACTTCCTTCTTTGTACGGACAACGACTGCCTTGGAGACGGTTCCCTTCTTTGCGTCGCCGCCAGGGATTGCGCTCTTGATGGCAACAACGATCTGGTCACCTACAGTCGCATATCTGTGATGGGTACCGCCAAGCACACGGATGCAGAGGACCTCCTTTGCACCGCTGTTGTCGGCAACCTGTAAACGTGTTTCCTGCTGTATCATGATTATTTGACTTTTTCAACGATTTCTACTAATCTCCACCTCTTGGTCTTGCTGAGAGGACGGGTTTCCATAATGCGTACAGTATCGCCTTCGCTGCACTCGTTCTTTTCGTCAGCAGCCACATACTTGGTGGTCTGCTTGATGAACTTACCGTAGAGAGGATGCGCCTTCTTGGTCTCGCATGCAACTACGATAGTCTTGTCCATCTTGTTGCTGACCACTACGCCGATTCTTTCCTTACGAAGATTTCTTTCCATAAGACAACTGATTATTTCTGTTCATTTTCTTTCTCAGCGAGGATCGTCAGCATGCGAGCGATATCCTTTCTGACTTTCTTGAATTCTGATGTGTCCTCCAATGGAGAGATGGCGTGATTGAGCTTCATTGTGTCAAGCCTGTTCTTCTCAACCTGGATGCGGTCACGGAGATCAGCGATCGACATTTCGCGTACTTCAGATGTTTTCATATTCATTTCTCCATTAAATTATTCAACATAATCCCTGCGGACCACGAACTTGGTGGCGATTGGGAGCTTGTGGGAAGCGAGACGCATTGCTTCCTTTGCGACTGCGAGAGATACACCGTCAGCCTCGAAGAGGATACGTCCTGGGGTTACAGGAGCTACGAAGCCCTGAGGATCACCCTTACCCTTACCCATACGGGTATCGAGTGGCTTGGCAGTGAAAGGCTTGACCGGGAAGATCCTGATCCAGATCTGTCCCTCACGGTTCATACAACGTGAAATAGCCTGACGAGCAGACTCAATCTGCTGCGCTGTGATCCAGCAGTTCTCGAGGGTCTTGAGACCGAAGGAACCGAACGCGAGCTGATTTCCTCTCTGGGCCATGCCCTTCATCACGTTCTTTTGTTCTCTTCTGAACTTAGTTTTCTTTGGTTGTAACATTGCTGTATTACTTTAATAAATCTCCAAATTTTCCAAAACTAGTTGATTATCAGCGTCTTAAGCTAATAGTCCCTAGAATTTGGGATTGCAAAGTTAGCAAAAAAACACGAATTTCAAACACATTTTCAAAAATTTCTGCAGTTTTTAGACACGAATATTCACATGCGAAAATTTTCATTTTCAAGCATTTGCGAATTATGTGAAAAAGTTTTTACCCGCAGTTTCGACACGAGCAAAAACATGCTATCTCACTGGCATAATTTTCTCAAGGAAATGAGTACTTTTGCAAAGATGAAAAGTACACACGCATACCGGCTCATCCTCTGTGCCCTGGCTCTCCTCCTGGCGGCAGCATCGCTCCCCGCGCAGGAAAGGGAAGCCATGCCCGGAACCGCACTTTCCGGGAAATCCGGCTACCTGGGCTACAGGGTCGAGGGCAGGGACACTGTGTACTACGACAGCATCAACCCGGTCTGGGTGTTCCCAAAAGGGCACAAGGGAAAGAAAGGCGACCTCAGGAACTACTACAAGCTCGTCTACAACTTCAACAAGGTCTACCCGTACGCGCTCGTGGCGAAAGGCCTGACACAGGAAGTCGATGACCACATCGCGGCGAACTCCCTGCGCAGAGGGAAGAAGGAAAAGTACATCAACCAGATGCAGAAGGAGCTTTTCTCAATCTACGAGAAACCTCTGCGGAACATGACAGTCTCCCAGGGAAAGCTGCTCATCAGACTGATCGACAGGGAGATAGGGCGTTCGTCCTACAAGATCATCAGAGACTACAAGAACGCCATCACGGCAGGCTTCTGGCAAGGGATAGCCAAGATCTTCGGCAACGACCTCAAGAGCCCCTACGACGCAGAAGGGGAAGACAGGATGACAGAGTACCTGGTCGAGAAATGGGAAAGGGGTGAATTCGACGAACTCTACTTCTCGATCTTCTGGGAGATGCCGAAGCATCCGGTCGTCAAGTCGAACAGGATCCAGTTCGAGGACTGAGGCCTCACCCAGTCGCTCAGGAGCATGAACCTCGCCCCTGAAGGAAGAGTCATGTCGGTTCCGGCATGATAGTGCCCGAAGATGAAGCAGTCAACCTTTTCCTTCGCCGCGAAATCCACCGCGAACTGCCACAGTGGTTCGCTCTCCCCTCTGAATGAATATTCAAAGTTCTTGGCGAGGCGGCTCTTCTTCGACCATCCGGTGCCGAGGCGGAAAGCCAGCCAAGGATGGAGCATGCTGAAAAGAACCTGGAGGAAACGGCTGTGGAACGCCGCGCGCATGATCTTGTAGAAGGTGTCTCCGGGGCCGAGCCCGTCCCCATGTCCCATGCAGATCCTCACGCCCCCCAGATCGGCGACATAAGGCTGCCTGAGCACGCGGATTCCCATCTCCTCGAAATAGCTGTAGCACCAGATGTCATGGTTGCCCTGGAAGAAGTACACTTCCACCCCGCCGGCGATCAGGTCCATAAGCGATGCGAAGACCCTCACGTACCCCTTCGGGACGACATCACGGTACTCGTACCAGAAATCCCAGATGTCTCCCAGCATGTACAAGGCCTTCGTCCTGTCCTTGGGGATGGACTGGAGGAACTCAACGAAACGTGCCTCCCTGCCGGCCGGATCGTTGACATCGAGCCCAAGGTGCACGTCAGAGACGAAATATGCAAGAGTACGTTCCGCCATTCAGGAAAGGGTCAGGCAAAGATGAAGAGGAGCGCAGCGACTGCGACGCAGTAGAGCGCGAACCATGAAAGCTTGGCCTTCCTCACGATGGCAATCATCACCTTGCATGCGAAAAGGCCGGAAATGAAGGCGGCGATGAAGCCGGCAGCGAGGCAGGAAGCCCCGATCCCGGATCCGAACACAGCCTCGCCCTGGACGACATCAAGAAGGTCCAGAAGCTGTTCTCCGATGATCGGCGCAAGCACCATCAGGAAGGAGAACTGCGCCATGACATCCCTCTTCACACCGCTGAGGAGTCCGGTAGCGATCGTGGTGCCCGAGCGGGAAAGGCCTGGAGCGACGGCAAGCGCCTGGCCGCATCCGACCAGGAAGGCCTGCAGATATGAGATTCCGTTGCGGTGGCCGGTCTCGGCGGAAGTCTCGGCTTTCCTCGATCCGGCAAAGTCAGAGAAGAAAAGCAGGACCGCGGTGATGGACAGGCAGACAGCCACGGTAGTAAGTGAATCCCCGAAGAGGGCTTCGACCTGGTCCTTGAAGAGCAGACCGACGATTCCGACCGGAATCATCGACACTATGATCTTGAACGCATAGTCGGTCTCGTCGTTGAGACGGAACTTGAAAAGTCCCGCGATGATCCTGCAGATCGGCTTCCAGAAAACGATCAGGGTACTCAGGACGGTCGCAAGATGGACAGTCACCGTGAAGTCCAGGAAACCTTCCCCGTCAACGCCCAGCATTTCGCGGGCGATCATCAGATGACCGCTGGAGCTGACAGGCAGGAACTCGGTCAGTCCCTGGACGAGTCCAAGGAGCAAAGCCTGTATCCAGCTCATTTCGTCTCCTCCTTCTCAGAAGCCGACGGACGGTACATGATGGCAACCATCATGATGACGACACCGCAGATGATGACGGAAGGAGCAGCCACAAGCCTCCTGAAATCGAAGATGTTCCAGTTGAAGACTGCCGGGTCCTTCGGCGCTCCGCCCATCATGAGGATGAATCCGGAGACCATGACGACAAGTCCCATGATCAGGAACCACAGGCCCTTGCGAGTGGTTGCCATGTTTGTATTCTCAGTTTTTGCCATAATCAGATCAACAATAAAGTTCGTCCTTGGACAGGGACACGAGCCTGCCGACAACAAAGAACGTGCTCACAAGGCAGATCAGCACTCCGCTGACGACCACGATTCCCATCACGACCAGCAGAAGGTCGAGGCTGAAGACTTCGAAGAGCTGCACGAACTCCTTCCTGATGAAGAACAGGATGGCCAGAAGTATCAGGATGGCGACCAGCGAGGAGAAAAGTCCCTGGAATATGCTCTGTACGAGGAACGGTCCACGGATGAACCCCTTTGTAGCGCCCACCAGCTTCATCGTGTGGATGGTGAATCTCTTCGAGAAGACATTCAGTCTGACGGTGTTGTTGATGAGGACATAGGAGATGAAAAGCAGGAGGACGATCAGCACGCCGAGGACCAGGGAAATCTTTCCAAGGTTTGTGTTCAGCTTGTCGACAAGGGACTGCTGGTAGACCACCTCGTCCACGATTGGATATTCAAGGATCTGCTTCTTCGCTGCCTCGATGCTTTCGGCGGAGACATAGTCTGCCTTCAGCGAGACGTCGATGGACACCGGGATCGGAGATGCCTCGAAGACATTGAGGAAGTCTTCGCCGAGCAGGTCGGACATTTCCTTCATGCCCTGCTCCCTGGAGACCAGCGATGTGCTCCTGACACAAGGCATTGAGTCCAGAACAGCCTGGAACTCAGCCGTTTCCGCCTCATCGACATCAGTCTTCATGAGCACTGAGACCTGCATGTTCTCCTTGAAATAGTCAGAGACCCCCTTCGCATTGACAAGCAGCAGGCTGGCAACACCGACGAGGAGCAGGACAAGGCTTATGCTGATGACGGTGGACAGCCATGACCCTACGAGTCTTCTTCTGATCAATCTGCTTTCCCCTTCTGCCATAATTGCACATTACTCCAAATTGGGTTCAAAGATAATGAAATATCGAAATATCAAAAAAAATTCTTACTTTTGTGAGACATATATAATAAAAATGGGAAATCCTGTCAAAAGAGTACTTTTCGTCAATTCTGAAATAATGCCGTTCCTGCCTGAGACTCCGATCGCAAAGGTGGGAAGGCTTCTTCCACAAGGCATCCAGGAGCAGAAGAAGGAAATCAGAGCCTTCATGCCGAGGTACGGATGCATCAACGACAGGAAGAATCAGCTTCATGAAGTGATCAGGCTGTCCGGCATGAACATCATCGTGGGTGATGTCGACAGGCCTCTTGTCATCAAGGTGGCTTCGATCGCCTCCGCAAGGATCCAGGTCTACTTCATCGACAACGACGATTTCTTCCGCCGCAAGCAGATCACCTTCGACGCGGATGGAAAGTTCTTCGAGGACAACGGGCTGAGGGCCATCTTCTTCGCAAGGGGCGTCCTCGAGACCGTCAAGAAGCTCCGCTGGGCCCCTGACGTCATCCACTGCCAGGGCTGGATTTCGCATCTCCTCCCTCTTTACCTCAAGAAAGCCTACAGCGGAGATCCGATCTTCGCCGACAGCAAGATAGTGACATCCCTGTACAATGACATCCCGGACGAAAAGTTCCCGGCATCATTCAAGGATGCGATCCCATTCGGTGGAATCAAGCCGGAGGACATTCAGCCATCGGAGATTCCCGATGGCACAAATCTTGCGAAACTCGCCGCTCAGTACTCCGACGGAGTCATCTTCGGAGCCGAAGACGTGAAGCCTGAGCTCATCGACTTCTGCAAGGGTCTCGGAATCCCTACCCTTGATTTCAACGCAGGTTCGATGGAAGACGGCACCTATGTCAAGGAGTACGACGGGTTCTATCAACAGTTGTAAGCAAACATGAAGAAGCTTATCATAGCTGCTGCGCTTGCCATGAGCATCATGTCATGCGTCAGCGTCAACGAAAAACTTGGAGGCGACCTCATCTCCACCAACCATAAGTATGACATCTACTCCGCAGAGATTCCTCTCGAGGAGATCTGCATGGGTTCTGTGGACAGCCTCTCCGCCTATTCCTCAAAGCGAATCACCTTCGGATCGATCCGCGACGATGTCTACGGTCTCACGACCAGGGGCAGCGTCGTCACGATGGTACCGGTGCTTGACACATTCGACTTCGGCAAGAATCCGAAGTTCAAGAGATTCAAGTTCAGATGCGGGCTTGACTCGACTTCCGTCGCAGACAAGAGCCAGCAGAACATCCTCCAGAATGTCAATGTCTACGACCTCCTCGAGCCGATCGACAGCAAGACCTACTTCTCACAGTCCAAGATCAAGCTCGGCAGCAAGAGAATCACAAGGGGCGTCCCTGTAGTCAACGGAAAGGACTCCCTCGTCTTCGACTTCACCGAAGAGTACGGAAAGAAGTACTTCGACATACTCCAGGAGGACAAGAAGAACATCGACACCTACACGAAGAAGTTCCCGGGAATCTACCTCTGCACCGAGGATCCTGCCGGGAACGGAGGACGAATCAACATGTTCGACTTCGACATCATGCAGTCAGTCAACGGAAGCGTGACGAGAAAGGACAACTATGCCGTCCTCTACTTCAACTCTGAATACAACGGTGTAAGGAAGGATTCCCTGCTGATGTTCTACTTCAGCCCTGTCAAGCTCCAGAATCTCGACTCGCTGATGAACAAGAAGACTCTCCCTTCACAGTATGTCTTCAATGTGGACTACCATGAAAGAAGCGGGAAATTTGAAGGAAAGGCAACGGACAGGATCTACATCGAAGGAGGAAGCGGCATCAAGCCGATGGTTCCGTCAAGCGAGATCAAGGAACTCGTGAACAAGGAGATTGAAAGGCGCGGCGGCAATCCTGCCACCACCCTCATCACAAAGGCAACCATCACGCTTCCATTCACCTTCCCGGAGGACTACACCACAATGTACAGGTTCCCCAAGAACCTCAGCCCTACGATCAAGATCAGGGCGAACAAGACCGTCACCTACGCCGGTCTCACCGACGCCAGCGTTGCATCCGAGAACCAGGGAGACATCGACAGATCCAACTGCGAGTACGCTCCTGACATCACCCATCACGTCCAGCAGATCATCAGGCTCAAGGATGATGTGGACTACTCCAGGTACGACGTATGGTTCCTGATCATGTGGTACGCGGTGAAGACCAACTACAACTCACAGGCTGGAGAGATGGCCGACTACTACCAGCAGCTTGCCTACTACTCCTACTACAACTCCCTCTACGGAGGTGGCTACGGTGGTTACGGCGGCTACGGCGGTGGCTACGGCGGCTACGGAAGCAGTTTCAGCAACTACTACAGCTACATGATGATGGCACAGTACGCATCCTCATCTGCAACGACCTCGACCACCGAGGCAGAGCTCGACAAGGACCACTACTACTGCGCCACGCTCAACGGACCGAAGTCAGAAGGCAGGAAGCCTACCATCAAGGTCACCTTCGCGATTCCAAAGGAATAAGTCTCGCCGACATACATGAAAAAGGAAAGCCCCGGACAATGTCCGAGGCTTTTTTCAGATTCATTCAAGCAGGAATTACTCCTTCTCAGCGAGCTTGGCAGAAACCTTGTCGATAGCATCCTGAACGGTTGCGATGGTAGCGGTCTCCTCATCTGGAATCTTGATACCGAATACTCTTTCGAACTCCATAAGAAGCTCTACAGTGTCAAGAGAGTCTGCACCGAGATCATTGGTGAAATTAGCGGTCTCAGTAACCTCTGATTCTTCAACGCCAAGCTTGTCAACGATGATAGCTTTGACCTGCTTTACGATTTCTTCTCCAGTCATAGTAATTAATTAATAGTTATAAAGTTAACACTTGTAAATCTAACCTTTGTCCGATTGCCTGGACGCAAGATGGTCCGGGTAATCCGTGCAAAGTAAAGCAAAAAAAGGCAAATATCCAAATCAATGAGAGGCCCCGACGCGGCTCAGGCGAAGCCATATCCTCAAACCATTCAGTGAGTTAAGCAGATAGAACACGTACTTGACCAGCATTACGGAAGCATTGCCCGACCCCGTCCCGCCTGCCAGGGCAACCGCCCAGAGGACGATCGAAGAGATGTTCACCAGGATCCAGAGATACCATTGCTCCACGAAGGCGAAGCTCAGCAGGACCTGACCGGCGATGTTGAGAGCCATGACCGTTGCATCGAGCAGGACCTTCGATGTGTCGACGGATTCGAGACGGCCGGCATCGACCTTCGCCGAATCCACGAGGAAGAGAACGAGGAACAGGACAGCAATCCCGGCCGCAAGGCCAAGACAGAGCCAGAGCCACTGCTTTCTTCCAAGTCTCCTTGCGGAAACCTTCCGGACCTCTCCACCCTCATCTTTTGAGCCGGCTCCCCTCCGGCGCCACTGCCAGAAGCCGATGACCTGCATGGGAAGGAAGTAGAAGGCGTGGAGAGCGAATGTCCCCATGATGCCGTTGTCAAGGTAGATCAAAGTTCCGATCAGGACATCGATGAAGCCGAAGACGAATGTCAGGATGTTGCCGTTGGCGGACATCACGGTGTTCACGACTCCCATGAGGGAACCGAATCCTGCCAGAAGCAGCATCGCAGCCTTGACGCCAGGCTGCTGGAGCTTGAAGGCCGTGGTCACTGCCACCGCCACGAACATCCCACAGACCAGGATGATGTTGAAAACAAGATTGAAGCGTTTCTCTTTGTCAGGATTCATATGTATAATTGTATCATCTGCATAAAAATACGGGCAAAGATAATTTATTTTTGTACTTTAGCATTATAAAACAAACACCACATATGACAACCAAAGGAATAATCAAGGCTTTTGTCTGCCTCGCGGCTATGCTGTTCTCGGCCCAGTCCTTTGCAGGCACAATCATTCTCACCAGTGACCAGCAGCTCAGGGACCTCATGGACCCGGACAGGAAGATCGACATCTCCACAGGATTCAACCATGTCGAGATGAGCCTCAGGGAAGTCTGTGAGCAGGGAAAGAGGAACGGACATTCGACTCTCACGATAGCGTTTGACGAGTTCTTCCGCCAGTACAGGCCACAGGCCGGAACTGAAAGGCTCCTCACCCCGGACCAGGATGAATATGTAAGGATGATCAAGTTCATCAGCGATTTCGCGGCGAAGTACGGCCAGGGACTCCAGCTCAGCCTCCTCAGCCCGCTCGAGCTCGGACCTGCATTCAGGAACCAGACCGGCGAGACAGGCCAGTGGGTTGCCTACAAGGTCGGAAGGAGGAATGCCTCCGACGGCAAGTTCTCCCTCGACATCTGGGAGCAGATCAACTGGACCAACAACAAGGGAAAGGTCAGCGTCAACCTCAGGAAGGTCAAGGCATTCGCGTTCAAGCAGAAGGCTCTTGGAGATTCCAGGAGGATCGCCGTCAGCCCTGACGACATCCACGAACTCACCAACGTGATGTACGAGGCAGGCGACACCGTCGACCTCGGCAACTTCGAAGGCGGCTACGTCCTCAAGGGAAAGACCGACTCCCCTAAGGACATGATCCTCCCTGCACGCAGGCTCAGGGTCTACAGCGATGGCGGAGAGCTCCAGGGCTACGACCGCGTCATGGTCCTCCTTGAATATGATACCCCGGAGATGGACTACTTCTCCGACAACGCCACCAAGTTCATGCATGAACTGATGGACAAGTACAAGAGCAACGGCATCAACCTGAACGCATTCTACTCAGACGAGATGCACATCCAGCAGGACTGGTCATACTTCTCGCACCACGAGGGAGGCCAGCTCAACCACAGGTTCCTCACATCCTCATTCTCACAGAAGTACAAGGAGAGATTCGGCCAGGACTTCGACGAGAAGTACATGCTCTACTTCGTCTACGGAGCACCTTATGCAGAGGGAACCACACGCGCAGTGCGCAACGTCCAGTACGTGATGGGAGAGACACCTGAGGACATCCACAGGACCTACCTCCTCCGCGACCGCTACTACAAGATGCTCAACGAGGGCGTCGTCGACCTCTTCAAGGACGCCAAGTCCTACGCAGAGAAGCTCTACGGCAAGGAATTCCCTACCAGCGCACACGCATCATGGGCAGAGAGCCCTACCATCGACGACTGGGACACCGAGAAGCTCGAGCCATACGGAGCAAAATACGAGTACACCTCAAACTTCATGTGGGCAAACAGCGTCCATCAGGCATCCGCAGCATGCTACGACTACTTCAAGTGGGGCGAGTACCTCGAGCCTACCGGCAATGACTTCGCCGAGTGCGGATGGTACGACCGCGACTACTACGGAGCAGCCATGGCAACATCCATCGGCGTCATCAACAGGCATCCTAACGCCTACGCCGCCGCATGGGGCCTTCCTGGCGACGCAAATGCATGGAAGAACGACCTCAACGAGGCCTACGGAGCACAGCCTGGCGCAGCGATGAGACTCATGACCGACTACGTTCACCGCGACATCGAGGTCCTCATGGTCTACCCGATGAGCACCATCGCAGTCGAGGAGAGATTCGGAAACTGGATGACCCAGTACGGCTACTCCAACTACCTCTCGGCCAGGAAGCTCATGGAGATGGGCAAGGTCAACGCAGACGGAGAGCTCCAGGTGGCTGCCAAGAAGTACAACACCCTCGTGGTCATGTTCGAGCCTCTTCCTGAGAAGGGTCTTCTCGACCTCATGGAAGAATTCGCAAAGGCCGGCGGCAACGTCATCTGGTTCAGTTCCCCTGCCCTCATCGACTCAGAGGCAAAGAACTGCTCGGAGCAGTGGCAGAAGCTCTTCGGAGTACAGTACAGCTTCGACGCCTACATGGGTGAGATGGCTGTCGGACAGCAGGTGAAGTTCCAGGGCACTCTCAAGGATGTCCCTGTACAGACCATCCTCACCGACATGATGCCTGACCGCATCTATCCTGTCGCAAAGGCTGAGGACGGCCTCGAGGTCGTTGCAACGATCAACAAGGTCCCTGTCGGAACGATCAAGAAGCTCGGCAAGGGTCAGGTCTGCTACTTCGGCTTCCGTCCACGCGACGACCAGAGCCAGAGCCTCGGCTACGAGACCAGGACTCTCTTCGAGATACTCAATGCTCTCGGAAGCTATCCTTCAAGCGGAAAGTTCTCTGTCAGCGACAACCCTACCTACGTGTCCAGGACCACGGATTTCCTCGCAACCAAGTTCCCTAACGGAGCCACAGCCATCGTCAAGCACTACCGTACCCACCGCGAGATGGGCACCGGCGGCTTCTCAAGGGATGCCGATGCAGACAGAAAGATGCTCGAGCTGAACCCTATGCCTTCCGACGAGCTCGAGATCGCTGACCTGAAGGTAAACGGCCACAGCCTCACATATTCAGGAAAGAGGACGATGGCATTCAACACCGACGCAGAAGGCAGGCTTACCGCATTCAACGGACGCGGCTGCAAGTCAGTCACCATCGACGGCACTGAATATTCACTCGCGGACGCTCCTGTCAACATCACCTTCGGTCCTGCCAGCGGCGATGCTGCCCACTACAGGGTACGCGTCGACGGTGCAGCAAAGGTCTGCATCCCTATGCCTGCAGGCGCAAGGAAGGTCACCGTCAAGAGCGGAAAGACCACCATCAAGGATGCTACCCTCGTGGATGGCAACCTTGTGATGGATTCATCAAGCATCTCAGGCAGATGGCTTGATGTCACCATCAAGTAACAGAAGACAAATCAAGATCATACGATGAAAAAGAATCTACTCACACTGGCCTCGGTCCTGCTCGCTGGCATGATGGCTGCATCATGTTCCAACAAGGGCGAGACCGAGCCTGAAGAGCCGGACAAACCTTCCGGCGAGATCGTGAAGCCTGACAAGAGAGGCGTCTACGAAGTAAGCGAAAAGGTCAATCCTTTCACCTGGATTGCCATCGATGGACAGGGCAACACCATCGATCCTGACAATTCAGGCTATCAGGGTGCAGGCGGAAGAGAGAAGAAGCAAGTTTCAATCTTCTACTTCCTCTGGCATGGATGCCATGGCTACGACCATATTGCCAATCAGAATGATGTCATGGTGCCATCCTCAAGTGATGTGGGCAGCCCTTATGACATTGAGAAGCTTCTCGCAGACAACCCTACCAATCCGGCCTACGGAGAGTTCGGTGCAATGCATCATTGGGGCGAGCCAATGCTGGGCTACTACGTCTCGAATGATGATTGGGTCATCCGCAAGCACGCTCAGATGCTCGTCGACGCCGGAGTGGATGCCATCTTCTTCGATGTGACCAATGGATTCCACTACCTGCCTGTTGCCAGGAAGCTCTTTCAGACTTTCGCATCAATGAGATCCGAAGGCACTCCTACTCCTCAGTTCGCCTTCCTCTGCAATGCGAACACAAAGGCCATGGTGACTACTCTCTACAACGAAATCTACAAGAAGGGAGAGTACAAGGACTTGTGGTACCAGTGGATCTACAAGCCTCTCATCCTTGCGGACAAGAGCGCCATCACCGATCCTGAGATCCTGGATTTCTTCCAGTTCCGCCAGTCATGGTTCCTTTGGAACCAGCCTAATGTCGACACATGGTTCGGAGACGGAGTGGACAAGTGGCCATGGGGAGGACTCTATCCTCAGCAGGCAGGTATCCACAACGGAAAGAACGAGTTCGTCTCTGTCCTTCCTGCAACACATCCTTCCTCAAACATCGGTAGAAGCTACAACGCCAAGTCTCAGAGCCAGCCTTCGACATTCCAGTCCGGCAAGGGTCTCTTCTTCAAGTCCCAGTTCGAGCAGGCAATGAAGCTTGACCCTACCATGATGTTCTTCACCGGCTGGAATGAGTGGACCGCCCAGAGGCAGTACGCCAACGGTGGCGAGTGCAACTTCCTCGGAAGGGGTCTTGTCAAGAAGGGTGACACCTATTTCGTTGACCAGTACAACCATGAGTACAGCCGCGACATCGAGCCTCTCAACGGCGACTTCGGTGACAACTACTACTACATGCTCGTCGACTTCGTGAGGAAGTTCAAGGGATCCCTCGGTCTCCCGACCTTCACCACGACCAACAGCATCAGTGTCGATGGTTCATTCAGCGACTGGAGCTCTGTCGAGGCAATGTACGGAGACTACAAGGGAGACGTTACCCACCGCAGCCATTTCGGCTACGGAAGGGTCGGTACCTACACCAACAACACCGGACGCAATGACTTTGTCCTCTGCAAGGTTGCAAACGACGGCACCAATGTCTACTTCTACGCGAAGACCAAGGCTGACATCACTGCCAGCAACGATCCTCAGTGGATGCAGCTCTTCCTGCATGTTGACGGCAAGACTTCATGGGAAGGCTTCGACTATGCAATCAACAGGACCGCTCCGAGCGCATCCGATGCTGTCCTCGAGAAGTCCAAGGGCGGATGGAGCTGGGAGAAGGCCGGCAATGTCAAGTACAAGGTTGCAGGCAACGAGATCGAGATTGCAGTCCCTCTCGCCAGCCTTGGAATCACTTCGGCAGACAGCTTCACAATCGACTTCAAGTGGATTGACAATGCTGCCGGTGACGGTGACATCCAGACTTGCATGAGAGATGGCGACTCCGCACCTGACGGACGCTTCCGCTATCGCTACAAGTTCCACAAACAGTAATATTCATTGATTCAAAGAGTGAGAATTCTTTGTTTTCCAAGGATTTTACTTATCTTTGCAGTCCGCGGCTGAAATTCCGCGGGGCATGGTTCCGTAGCTCAGCTGGATAGAGCAACAGATTTCTAATCTGTGGGTCTAGGGTTCGAATCCCTACGGGACTACACAAAACAATCCTTAATTAGCTGACCGTCAGCTGGTTAAGGATTGTTCTTTATCTAATCAAAAACAAACGAATGAAGTATCTGAGATTCATCGCAGCTGTGCTTGTCCTCATCGCTGCAACATCATGTCTGACACTGGAAGATCCTGTGCCAAGTGCAAAGGCCATCACAAAGGAAGCAACAAACATCAGCCTGGATGGTTTTACCCTCAATGGAGAAGTCGAGTACGAGGGAAGCACGGCCTACGTTGCCGATGGTGGTGTCTTCTTCTCCTCCAAGCCGAATGTTTCCGAGAAGCAGTATATCCTGTCGAGCGCTACCGTCACTTTGAGCAAGGGAAAGACCAAGCTCAGCAAAGACGTGAAGAACTACATGGACACCGGAGTCAAGCGTTACTACATCGCTGCCGGCGGGACCTGCTACTACAGGGCATACGTCAGGATCTTCGGTGATGGCACCGACAAGTACATCCTCGGCGAGGAGAAGTCGTTCGTTGTCCCTGCAGAATAATCAACCCTGCCCGATTAATCCAGGCAGTAGAGAAGCATGCCTCCGGGTGTGAGGGTCTCGGTGTGGACACCGGAGGCCTGAGCCTGGGGAGCTTCCCCTGGAAGTATGCGGCTGACGCCTGAGGACTGGAAGTCGATGCTGACCTCCTGAGAGGCATCAAGACTGCGGCTGACAACCATCAGGTAGCGCCTTTCACCATTGTGGAACTGAGAGACGAGGACACCCTCGCCGGAAATGGCCTTTACCTCCTGAGGAAGGCCTGCGAGTGCATGGGTTCCCTTCGGAAGCTCACCAAGATGCGAGACATCATCCACCTCTGCACCGAGGAAGACAGGCGTGAGCGCCTGGATCTCGGAATTCAGCCTCTTGACCAGGTCGAAGGTTGGAGTCTTTGACCCGTCAGCCTCGATCGGAGCATGATGGAAGCTCAGCGACCTCAGCTGGCCCGGCTGGAAGGTGAAGTACTCGATGCCCTGCGCGCCATAGGCCAGGTCCGTGTAGGCCTGGAGGCTCATGGACTCGTAGGTTGCGATCGGATACTGCCCGTGGGCTGTGGAAAGCACGAAGGCCCAGAACGGGATTCCCTTGCGCCTGGCATTGCTGCTGACTACCTCAAGATTGTGGTAGAAATCAGGCCTGATGCCGCTGTCAAGCACCGGATAGTGGTCGAATGACATCCACCCGAGAGGAACCTCATCACAGAAACGGCGAACATATTCCTCATAGGTGTCCACATTGAGGTAGCCATCAGGAGCATAGGTAGGGTGCAGGTTGAGATAGAGCATCCTGCTGTCATCGACTGTCCTGATCCTTTCGGCCCACTCATGGAGGTCAGCGAAATCATCTGCACCAGGCTCATCCCTGAGGAAGTAACCTGCGACGGCAGGACTGCCCATCAGATGCCTTACAGCCTCCTCCGGACGTCTTGCAAGCTCCTTGCAGCTTGCGATGATCCCGACCTTGCTGCCCTCTGCGGCGGCCAGGACGCTGTCCACCTCTGCCATGTCGCTGAGAAATGAAAAGGCAAGGTTGAAACCTGCCTCTTCAAGTAATGGGATATGCCTTGCAGCGAGATGCTGTCCATGAAGCGTGAACCACGCCATGATCGGGAAGTCTCCCCCGCAAGGGTTTGAATATTCATGTGCGTCGGAGAGTGGCTTCGTGCCAGCCTTGCCGTCGAGCGACCACTCGTCGCGCCAGCGGAGGGAATAGGTTCCATCCTCGTTGAACTCGACCGGCAGCCAGATGTAGCGGCCGTCGATCGCATTCTCCGGACACCACCTGTCACCCATGTAGATCACGCGGCCGTCCGGCAGGGTGATGAAATAGGTGCTCTGCGAGTCGAAGGTTGTCTCCTTTCCCGGACCGACGCAAGGGTTGCCCATCTCCTCCCAAGGGCCCCAGATCGAAGGAGCCGATGCAGAGTGGCCTGGATTCGGAGCCCAGCCGGTGCAGCCGGACATCATCATGTAGTAGCGCCCGTCGTGCTTGAATATTGCCGGAGCCTCAAGCTTGCAGCCTGAGAAGATGCGGATGTAGCGGCCCGTGAAGTCAAGGTAGTCGTCGGTGAGCTCATTGATGTGCAATGTGCTGTTGGACTCTGAAGAGCAGATGTGGTAGGCCTTTCCGTCATCGTCCACGAAGAGGGTCATATCGCGACTGTGCTGCCCGATCTCGAAGTCCCTGCCGAGGGTGTTGACCTCGTCGGGATGCTGGCCCTCGGAAAGGTTGGTGACGTCCTGAAGGCCCTCTGCAACAGGTCCCTTGTGGAAATCCTGGACGTTGTCAGGCCAGGACTTCGGAGTGGCTCTCGTGCAGCGGATGTAGGTGAAAGGGCCCACAGGGCTGTCTGCAACGGCGATTCCGGTACGTCCGTCAAGGTACTGAGGGTCCCTCTCGAGATGGAACCACATCACATACTTTCCTGTCCTGGCATTGTGGATGACCTTCGGCCTCTCGATGACCATGCCTTCGCGGATGTCGGAATCCTCATCATGGGTGACCGCAAGGGCGATTCCCTCGTCCTTCCAGTTGTAAAGATCCTTGGAGGAATAGACATGCACGCCGACATGGGCGACATTGCCGGCAGTCCCTTCGATCTTGTGCTCACCGTACCAGTAGTAGGTGTCACCTTCGACAAGAATGCCTCCTCCGTGGGCATTGATGTGGATGCCATTGTTGTCCGGCCAGATCTCCCCCGGACGGCACGCACTGAGCTTGGATGAGTTGCATGATGCCGCAGCAATCACTGCCAGCATGATGGCTATGGTCTTGAGTGTCTTCATATTCCGCAAATATAATAAAAAACCCGCCTCCCGGGAAGGAGACGGGTCAGTATCTTGTCCCAAAGGGACTACTTTGTAAGATTCATGGTGTCGATCGCGATCATGAGCTCCTCGTTGGTAGGGATCATCGCAACCTTTACTGCTGAATCAGGAGCAGAGATGTAAGCCTCGTCGCTCACAGCGTGAGCCTTGACCGAAGCCTGGCACTCCTTGTAGAAAGGAACACCGCTCTTGTTCTCCATCTCCCATGCCATCTTGAGACCCATGTACTTGAAGTGCTCGCAGATGTTGACAGGGAGCCAAGGGTTGTTCTCGGCGATGCCGGCGGTGAAGACGATGAGGTCGACGCCACCCATCTCGGCGATGTACTGGCCGATGAGCTTGGTGATGTCAAGGATGAGCTTGTTGACGACAAGCTGGCTTCTTTCGTCACCCTCGGCAGCGAAGCCAAGGACGTCACGCATGTCGGAAGTCTTGCCTGAGAGGCCCTGGAAACCGGACTTCTTGTTCATCATTGCGGTTGCCTCGTCAGGAGTCATGTTCTCCTTCTTCATGATGTAAGGGACAAGGCTTGCGTCGATGTTTCCGCAGCGGGTACCCATGATCATGCCCTCGAGCGGGGTGAATCCCATGGAGGTGTCGAAGCACTTGCCGTTCTTCACTGCGGTGACGGAGCTTCCGTTACCAATGTGGCAGGTGATGATCCTGCTGTTCTCAGGATCGAGGCCTGCGAACTGGATAGCCCTCTGGCTTACGTACTTGTGTGATGTTCCGTGAGCACCGTAGCGGCGGACACGGTACTTCTCGTAGTACTCGTAAGGAAGTGCGTACATGTAGACTTCCGGCGCCATTGTCTGATGGAATGCAGTGTCGAAGACAGCGACCTGAGGTACCTCAGGAAGGACTGCCTGCATTGCACGGATACCAAGGATGTGAGCCGGATTGTGGAGAGGTGCATAGTCGCAGCAGATTCCGATCTTCTCCATGACGTCCTCGTCGATGAGGGCAGGTCCATTGAAGAAATCGGCACCCTGCACGATACGGTGACCTACTGCGTCGATCTCATCGAAGCTGGAGATCACGCCGCAGACAGGGTCTGTGAGGGCTGCGAGGACAACCTTCATGCCTTCGGTGTGGTCAGCGACAGGGCTGACGTTGACATAAGGCTCCTTGCCGGTTGGCTTGTGGGTTATCTTGCTGTCAGGCAATGCAATCTTTTCAAGGTTTCCTTTTGCGAGGAGGCTATAGTCCTGCTCGCTGCGCATATCAAGCAGCTGGTACTTGATAGAGGAACTTCCGCAATTGATGACCAGAATTTTCATAATGGTGCAAAATTAATAAAAAGACTCTACAGGACAAAGTCGAAAAGGCTTTTACTAGTCCTTGAATGCATAACGGAAGCCCTTGACGACATTCCAGTCGCCGCGTGCGAAATCAGGAACCTTCACAGGCTTTGAGCCATTCTCGAGAGAGATGCGGCTGAGTTCCTGGACACAGCTCCACTCTGCTGCATCGTAGACATCCTGGTCGAGAGGAAGTCCGTTGTGCAGACAGTAGACAAGCCTGTAGTCCATGATGAAATCCATTCCACCATGTCCGCCGACCTCTCTTGCCTTGTCCTCGATCTCCATCACGAAATCGAACTTGTAGGCATTGAGAAGGGAATCCATGACTTCCTTGGAAACCTCCCTGTGTCCGCTGATGCCCTTCACGGAAATCTGCTCGATCGGATACTTGTTCGCAAAGCCTTCGGTACCTGTGAGCTGGAACATCCTGGTGTAAGGACGGTAGGCGTAGACATTGTGCTGTACCTCGACAACCTTACCCTTCTCGGTGCGGATGAGGCTGATGGTGTGGTCTCCGTCAAGGCACTCGTCGGAATCCCTGTATCTCTTGGCAGCGACCTTGCCGTTGTAGGAAGGTGTGTCCATCGAGACAAGATAGTCGAACTTGTCGCCGCGATGGATGTCAAGTACCTGGGCGATCGGGCCAAGGCCGTGGGTAGGATAGTTGTCTCCGCGGTGAGCCATGTTGTAGTCGATTCTCCAAGGCTCGCTGAATCCCCAATCCTCTGCAAGGAAGTGGATGTAGGCACCCTCGACATGATAGACCTCGCCGAAGACACCCTGCTGAGCCATGTTGAGGGCTGCCATCTCGAAGAAGTCGTAGCAGCAGTTCTCGAGCATCATGCAGTGACGGCGGGTCTTCTCTGAAGTGTTGACGATTGCCCAGCAGTCCTCGATGGTCATGGCACCAGGGACCTCGTTTGCGGCATGCTTTCCGTTGTTCATGGCACAGAGGGCCACAGGAACATGGTCGAGCCAGTCGGGGGCGATGTAGACAAGGTCGATATCGTCACGCTCGCAGAGCTCCTTGTAAGCTTCGGAGCCGACGTAGCCCGCTGCCTGAGGGAGACCTGCGTTGGCAAGGATCTCGTTGCAGGCATCGACCCTTGCAGGATTCTCGTCGCAGAGGGCGACGACCCTGACGTTGTCAAGATAGGTGTAGCGCTGGACGGCAGCTGTTCCACGTCCTCCGATTCCGACGAATCCGATGCGCACGGTGTCGAGCGGCTCGCACTTCATGCCGAGGGCGCTTTCCTGTCCAGGCTCCCTTGCAGGAGTCTCCAGAACGATGACGCCATCCTCCTCGTGTGCAGGGACGGATGCAGTGATGGTTTTCACAGGCTTGCAGGAAGCAAGCGAGAGCAGGCACATGACTGCGATGATGATTGATCTCTTCATTGTTATTGATGATTTCTGTTGATTTCCGGGATTCCACAAAGATAATCATTATTGGAATCAATTTGTTTTTAGCCAGATCTTTTATTACTTTGCTGACGGCAAAAAACAAAGACCGAAGCAATGACATTCAAAAGAATCTGCAAAGCCCTCGCGGCAGGCATCATAACCGTCCTTCTCACACAGACCGGCATGATGGCTGGAGTCAAGGCAAAAGGACTGCGATGCGAGTTCACAGTCGACCCGGAATGCATCGATGCACAGAGCCCGAGACTCAGCTGGATCATGGAATCCGGAGCCAGAGGCGACAGGCAGACGGCCTATCAGATCCTCGTGGCGTCATCCAGGAAGGAACTGACAAAGAGGAAGGCTGACATCTGGAACACCGGCAAGGTCGAGTCCGGGGAAAGCGTCAGCATTGAATATTCAGGTGCAAGGCTCGAGTCCATGAAGGACTATTACTGGAAGGTCAGGGTCTGGAACGCGGACGGCAAGGCATCCCGCTGGAGCAAGCCTGCAAGGTGGTCCATGGGCCTCCTGTCCAAGGACGCCTGGAAGGGAGCTGAATGGATTGCCTTCAAGGACCGCGAGACCTGGCAGTCCGAATGGAACGAGCAGAAGGAAATCGAGAGGCAGACCTCCGTCGGCATGATTCCGGGAGAGTCCTGGCCATGGGCAAACTGGAAGGACTCCAGCATCTTCACGATCTGGGAGATGACCGACTACGACCCGTCACCTCTCTTCCGCAAGGAATTCACCACTGTCGGCAAGGTCAGGAAGGCCGACCTCTACATCTGCGGCCTTGGCTACTACATCCCCTACCTCAACGGAAAGAGAGTCGGAGACAGGGAGCTGAACCCAGCCTGGACCAACTTCGACCAGAGATCCATCTACGACCGCTATGACGTCACCGACCTGATCGAGGGCGACAACGCCATCGGAGTCATGCTCGGACGCGGCCAGTACGAACCGATCTGCAACGACATATGGGGCCTCTGCCGCTCCTCATGGGTGGACGAGCCGAAAGTGATAGCCCTCCTGAAGATTGAATATTCAGACGGCAGGACCGAGTACATCAAGACAGACGCTTCCTGGAAGACAGCGGGCGGACCTGTCATCTACGACGACACCAGGCATGGCGAGCTCTACGACGCCCGCGAGGAGAAGGAAGGCTGGGACAGGCCCGGCTTCGATGACTCGCAGTGGGCCCAGGCAAGCCTGATCCCATTCGAGACAAGCCTCCAGGCGCAGGTCATGCCGCCTGTCAGGAAGTTCGCTCCACTGAACCCGGTGCGCGTCATCGACTCCTACCTGGGCAGCAAGGTCTACGACATCGGCAAGGAGATCGCCGGCTGGGCAAGGGTAACAGTCAAGGGAGCGCGCGGCACCAGGGTGCTGGTCGAGTACTGCGAACGCCCTTCGAACAAGGACATATGCCCGGACCTCGCCCCATCATGCTACGTCTACGACAAGAAGGACCCTCTCTACGCCTCTTTCTACGACAAGTGCATCAACGTGCGCCAGCAGAACGGCTACATCATGAAGGGTGAAGGCGAGGAGACCTTCGAGTGCATGTTCTCCTACAAGGGATTCCAGTACATCCGTGTCTGGGCCGACAGCGACATCGAGATCGTCGGCGTCGAGGGCATCCCTGTACACACAGACTTCGAGACGAACGGCTCGTTCAGGTGCTCCGACGAGGTGGTCAACACCCTCCAGCAGAACTCGATCAACAGCATGCTCAGCAACTTCGTGAGCATCCCGACCGACTGTCCGCACAGAGAGAAGCAGGGCTGGACCTGCGACACCTACATCGTCAGCAAGGCCACGATGTACAACTTCAACATGGCCCTCTTCTTCGAGAAATGGGTCAGGGACCTCGCCCTTTCCGAGACCCCTCAGGGAGGCTACGTGACCGTCGCCCCTTCCACCGGCTACGACGGAAACACCTCCACGACATGGCCTGCAGCCCTCGTCTATGTCCCGACGGACATGCTCCACTTCTACGGCGACACAAAGATCCTTTCCGACAACCTCAGGAACATGGAGACCTTCGCCGCCAGCAGCAGGCTCCACAGGGAGCTTCCAGGCAAGCCTGACATCATCAACGACGTCCTGGGCGACTGGATCTCGCCTCATCCGACCATCGACGACTCCAAGCCTCGACACAACGACATGGCTCCGCCGGAGGGCCTCCCATTCTACGGCACGACCTCGCACTATCTCGTGCACAGGAAGCTTGCAGGAATATGCAAGGCGCTGGGCCTCAGCGACAAGGCCAGCTACTACGAGCAGCGTGCAAAGGAGATAGCCGGCCACTTCAACGACGAATTCTACGATCCGGAGACACACAGCTACCATGGCACGGTTCCGACCGGCTACCGCCAGAGCACCAACGTCACCGCCCTCTACTACGGCCTCGTGCCCGAGCAGGAGAAGGACGCTGTCGAGAGCGAGCTTATCTCACAGATCAAGGCAAACGACTCGCATCTCGGAACCGGCTTCCTCGGCATCCAGTCCCTGATGGGCTACATGCCGGAAGTCGATCCGGAGCTCACCTTCCAGATGGTCACGCAGCCTACCTACCCAAGCTGGGGCTACATGGTCGCCAAGGGAGCCAACTCGATGTGGGAGACATGGGATGGGTACGACTCACAGAACCACCTCCCGTTCTGCTCCGTCAGTGAGTACTTCTACCGCCATCTGGCCGGCATCCAGTTCGACGAGGATGCCCCTGGATTCCGCCACACGCTGATCCACCCATCATTCATCTCCAGCCTCGACAACGTGGAATGCCACTACGACAGCGTCTACGGCAGGATCGTCAGCAACTGGACCAGGAAGGACGGCAGGATCACCCTTGAAGTCAAGATCCCTGCCGGAACCACGGCCGACGTGATCCTCCCGGAGAATGCCACCGGGGTCAAGGAATCAGGCAAGGCCATCACCGAAGGCAGGAACGGCATCATCTCCGCAGAAAACGGACGCATCGTAACAGGCTCCGGAAGCTACACCTTCACATTCAATCTCGAATAAGAAACACAGGAAAGCATAATGAAACGTACTGCAGCATTTCTGGCAGCCATCTGCTGCCTCATCGGATGCAACAGCACATCCAATGTCAAGGATGGACTTGAGAATCCGGAATACATCGTCTCAGCGTACATCTGGCCATCCTGCCACGATGACGCACTGGCCAACCGAGAGCTCTGGGACAAGGGCGAAGGCGAATGGGAAATCATCCGCAGGGCCCAGCCTCAGTTCGAGGGACAGTACCAGCCGAAAGTCCCTCTCTGGGGCTACGAGATGGACGATGACCCTCAGGTCATGGAGCGCTGGATCGATCTCGCCAGCTCGCACGGAGTCAACACCTTCGCCTTTGACTGGTACTGGTTCGACCATCAGCCATTCCTTGAGAGCTGCCTCGACGAAGGATTCCTCAAGGCCAGCAACAGGATGAAGATGCACTTCTACGTGATGTGGGCAAACCACTCGGTGCCACGCAACTACTGGAACGCCTACCGCCACGGTGACGACGATTCCATGCTCTGGGATGGTGCTGTCGGCTGGGATGACTTCAAGAACATAGTCGAGAAGCTTGTCGGCTACTTCAAGGAGCCTAACTACCTCAAGCTCGATGGAAAGCCTCTCTTCACCCTCTACCAGCTGAACAACTTCATCACCGGTTTCGGAAGCTTCGAGGAAGCAGCCAAGGCAATGGACTACCTCAGGGAGAAGGTCGCAGAGGCAGGCTTCCCGGGAATGCATCTCCAGCTCGTGACCCAGGGAGACCCTAACCAATTCGTGCTGGACGGAGTCAAGAATCTTGGAGTCAACAGCGTGACTTTCTACAACTGGGAGAATCCATTCCCGGATGACTACATCCTCTGGGGCGAGAACTACTGGAAGCGCGTCGAGAAATGGAATGCCGCCCTCGATGTCCCATTCTTCGCCAACGCATCGATCAACTTCGACGACAGCCCACGCTATCCGAATGGAGACTACCATGGAGCACTCAAGCACAATGTCACACCGGAAGCCTTCGCAGGCTTCCTCCAGCGTGCCAAGGACTACGCCGACAGCAAGCCTGAGCAGCCAAAGATGATCACCATCTACGCATTCAACGAATGGGTGGAAGCCGCCTATCTCCTTCCTGACATCAAGCACGGCTTCTCCTACATCGACGCCGTCAAGGACGTCATGGTTGACAGAAAATACGAAAAATAGAACCAAATAATGAAAAAGACAGCACTCATCATCCTCGCGCTCTTCATGGGCATCTCCCTCGCAGCGCAGAACAACATCCCAAGACCTGAATATCCAAGGCCTCAGTTCGAGAGGACCGAATGGATGAACCTCAACGGAACATGGACCTACACCTTCGACATGCCGAACTCCGGACTCGAGCGCGGCCTGAACGCCTCACAGGGCTTTGAAGGAAAGATCACCGTCCCATTCTGCCCTGAAAGCGAGCTTTCGGGCGTCGGCCACAAGGACTTCATCTACTCGATGTGGTACCAGCGCAAGGTCAGCGTCCCTTCTTCATGGGACGGCCGCAAGGTGCTGATCCACTTCGGAGGAGTCGACTGGTACTGTGCTCTCTACGTCAACGGATCCCTCGCCGGAAGGCACTGGGGAGGCTCTGCTTCCTTCGAGTTCGACATCACGAGATTCGTCAAGGCCGGAGAGGAAGCCAACCTCGTGCTCAAGGTCGAGGACAACACCCGCTCGAGACTCCAGCCGGGAGGAAAGCAGTCAGAGCGGCTCAACTCCTACGGATGCCAGTACACCAGGATCACAGGCATCTGGCAGACCGTCTGGATGGAGGCAGTCGCTCCTGCAGGACTCAAGGCAGCCTACGTCAAGCCTGACCTCGACAACAGCCGTTTCATCGTCGAGCCATCATTCTTCTCGCTCGACGGCCAGACCCTCAGCGTAAAGGTCCTCGACGAAGGAAAGGTTATCTCCAGCGCATCCGTGAAGGCTTCGTCGGTCACCAGCATCTCCCTTCCGATCAAGAAGGTCAAGACCTGGTCCCCTGACAGCCCGTTCCTCTACGACATTGAATATGTGGTGACGGACAAGGACGGCAACACCATCGACAAGGTAACCTCCTACGCAGGCATGCGCAAGATCCACATCGAAGGCAACAGGATCTACCTCAACAACAAGCCTGTCTTCCTCAGACTGGTCCTCGACCAGGGTTTCTACCCTGACGGCATCTGGACAGCTCCGTCCGACGAGGCACTGAAGAACGACATCCTCATGAGCCAGGCCGTCGGCTTCAACGGCGCCCGTCTCCATCAGAAGGTCTTTGAAGAGAGATTCCACTACTGGGCCGACAAGCTCGGCTACCTCACATGGGGTGAATCATCCAGCTGGGGATTCGACGTCAACAGGGAGGATGCCACAAGGAATTTCGTGACCGAGTGGCAGGAGATCGTGGTACGCGACCGCAACCATCCTTCGATCATCGGATGGACTCCGTTCAACGAGACCTGGGCAAGGAACAAGGGCAATGAAGGCGGAAGAGTCCATGACAGGATGGTCATGGATGTCTACACCATGACCCACAACCTCGACTACAGGCCGGTCAACGACGTCAGCGGCGGCTACCACGTCATCACCGACCTCTGGAGCTACCACGACTACAACCAGGACGCTGAAGGACTCAGGAAGGACCTCACCCTGAAGGGAGACGGAACCGTCCCTACCTACGACAAGAACGAGGAATGCCCTTACGATGGACAGCCTTACTTCCTCGACGAGTACGGCGGAATCAAGTGGGTGATCGAGCAGTACGCCGCGAACACCTGGGGCTACGGACAGGGTCCGAAATCACTCGACGAGTTCTACGACAGGATCAAGGGCCTGACGGACACCATCCTCAGCTTCGACTACATCAGCGGTTTCTGCTACACCCAGCTGACCGATGTCGAGCAGGAGCAGAACGGTATCTACACCTACGACCGCAAGGCGAAGTTCGATGCCGCCCGACTCAAGGCAATCCTCGGACAGGACCCAGAATGGGCAAAATAGCCGCAATCCTGGCTGCCGTGCTTATCTGCACGGCAGCTGCCGCAGGGGCTCCGACCCTGAGATTCGGCAAGTCAGGTGAATTCAAGGTCATCCAGCTCACCGACCTGCACCTTGTGGGGGAACGCCCGGATCAGGCTGAGAAGACATTCGCCAGAATCAGATACATCGTCGAAGCGGAAAGGCCTGACATGATCGCAGTCACCGGCGATGTCGTCACAGGAGCGAAGTACTCCAGGGAGATGCTCAGGAGCGTGCTTGACACTCTCGACTCATTCAGGATCCCTTTCTGCATCGTCTTCGGCAACCATGACCAGGAGATGGGCATGACCAAGGAGGAGATGTCGGAGATGATCACGTCCTGCAAGTACTCCCTGAACTCACTGGGGGCAGACGGCAAGCTTGCCGACATAAGGATTCCGGTGCGCTGTTCCAAGGGAAGGGACGACGCAATGGAGTTCTATTTCCTCGACTCTCACACCTCGATCCAGGCCGACAGCCCCTATGCAGGCAAGCCGATCAGATACGAGTGGTTCGACTTCGACCAGGTCTGCTGGATAAGGTCCCAGTTCGCCCAGAGTGCTTCCGAGCATGGAAGAGTGCTTCCGTCGGCTGCATTCTTTCATATTCCCCTGCCTGAGTTCATCGAGGCATGGGAGAACACGACTGCGCAGCACTTCACCCACAACAACGTCAAGGGAGTAAGGGGCGAGTATGGCGGCCACAGCAGGATCAACTCCGGGATGTTCGCTGCGATGCTGGAAGGCGGAAGCACGATGGGTGTCTTCTGCGGCCATGACCATGACAGCGACTTCATCGTCGAGCACATGGGCATCGCCCTCGCGTACGGGAGGTTCAGCGGTGACGACACTGTCTACCATCATCTGATGCACGGCACCCGTGTCATCGTCTTCAAGGAAGGAGAGCGTTCCTTCAGGACCTGGATCCATGAAGACGATGGACAGATTTCCTACAGTGCCGAGTACTCGGACGGAATCCTCCGCTAGACGATACTATTTCCTTATGACCCTGGATGCTCCGGAGACGTCGACCTTACCGACCCGGAGGCTTTCAGAGCCGCCGTACTCGAGCTTGGACGCACCCGACAGGTCGAATGAGATTGACTCCGTCACATTGATGCTTGAGAAGGAAGCTCCTGAAAGATCGAAAGTTGCGCTGTTCACACACGCCTCGTCGCCGTACATTTTCGAGGCACCTCCAAGATCCACGGAGAGGGTCTGCGCCTTGAAGGCCTTGAGCGTGACGGCAGATGCGCCGCTGCCATCGACCACTATCGCATCCGCCTCACCTGAGACACCGACATGGGATGCTCCGGAAGTGTCGATCAGAAGGGATCCCGCGACAAGCTTGAGAGTCGAATGGGAACTGCCCGACACGTCCAGGCAGCAGCTTCCGAACTTTCCCATGACATTCGCCTTGGACGCACCGGACACGATGATCCTTGCCTGTGGAGCACTGACCTTCAGGCCCTCCACCTTGGCACCGCCACTGGCCTCAAGCACGAAATCTCCAGTCTTGACTCCGAAGCTGTCCTCTGAGGAAATGGTGCAGACGCCGGAAAGTTCCACACCGCAGAGATGAGGCATCTGAACTGCCACCCTGGCAAAGGACTTCCTGTCAAAAACCTTGGCCCTGTCCGAATCCTTGATCGACAGCTTGAGAGTCTTGCCGACGACCTTGACGACAATCCTGTCCTCAAGATCCTCGGAACACGTGACGTCCACCTTCCATTCCGAAGACTTGACTACATTGATCTTATAGATTCCCGACGCCTCGATCCTGGAAAAGTTCCTGACGTCATACTCCTTTGCGGATGCAAGCACCGACACCATCAGCGCTGCAAGAAAAAAGATAGATCTTTTCATTTTCTGACTATTTCAATTATTTCCTCCACCCCACTGAGCACAGACGAATAGTGTTCCTGCAGGATACCGACCTTGTCTTCCACGGACATCTCATCCGGCAGAAGATCCATCATCGGCACACTCTCGAATGTCATCCCCTCAAGGGTGGCTATCCATGTTCCATCCTGATCCGATTCCCTGACCAGTTCCATCGCATCCTCCACCTGCGCAAGGTACGAAGAATAGACCTCCTCCGGAGTGATGGCAGTGTCGCCGCCACGCCCAAGGAATATGAGCAGTGCCAGGCCCGCAGCCACTGCGGCGGCAGGGAGCACCAGCCACCACGGACGCACCCTGGACCTGCCGGCAGACCCCTCAACCTTTCCAAGGAAGCGCTCGAGATCCCCTTCGGAAGGGATGGCATCATCGACCTTCGCACGGTCGAAAGCGATATGGTTCTTCAAATCGATCATTTTCTTTCAAGCATTTCAACAAGTTTGACCTTACCGCGAGAGAACTGGGACCTCAACGTCACCTCCCTGACCCCAAGGAGAGACGAAATCTCCGAGTAGTCAAGTCCCTCCAACAGGACAAGATTGAGAATCAGGCAGTAAGGCACCGGAAGCGAGAGAATCGCATCCTTGACCCTGGCCACATCCTCGACCAACCTGTCCTCGAACAGGAAGTCTTCTTCCGACTCCTGCATGGAACCGGCATAGTCCTCCAGGAACACAGCCTCACGCTTCTTCTTCCTGATCCAGTCCACGGAAAGCCTGATGCAGGTTCTCGTGAGCCAGGCGGATTCCTGCTCCCTGGATTGACAGACGACACCACCCCGGATGAACTTCAGGAGAGCATCATGCATCAGTTCCTCGGCCACCTCAGGTGAACCGACGATCCTGAGGCTCGAATTGTAGAGCCTCCGGCTGTGCTCCCTGTAGAGGGATATGGTCTCTTCGCGTGTCATTCTGCAATTATAACGAATGAACGAGAGTTTTGTTGCAAGAATTCATATATTTGTCTCAAACGGACAAATCCCCTCGGACACACATGTGGACAAAACCTTGGAAATACGCTGAAGGATTCGTCATCGGCGCGGGAATCGTCACCATCGGCGGAGTGCTGCAGCTCATCTTCGGACAGATCGACTGGAATGCATTCGCATGGCCGGTCAACGCAATCGTCCTGGTTCTCTACCTGACGGCACTCATCGGCCTGTACATCTTCAGGAAGGACTTCTACCCGGCAGAATGGATGATGCACTTCAAGGCAGCCCTACCGGCAATAGCCTGGTGCATCGCCCTGACCCTCGTCATCGGGCTGACGACATGGAACCTCCTGGGATTCTGGCCCTTCGTGCTGGTCTACTTCTGGATGACCAGCATAATCGGACTGGCATGCATCGGAAGGATCGCACGCTTCCGCATCAAGGACATCCCATTCCTCCTGAACCATCTCGGACTGTTCCTCGCCCTGGTGGCCGGGACTCTCGGCAACGCAGACATCCGCAAGCACGATGTGACCCTCGTTGAGGGAAGCGAACCGATCATGCAGGGTTCGATGGGAGAACCGCTTCCAGTCGCGCTTCAGCTCCACTCCTTCACCCTTGAGCAGTACCCGCCAAAGCTGATGCTCACCGAAGGCGAAGGAATATCCAAGGACGCAGACGCCTTCCTCTCTGTCGAGAACGGCACCCTCGAAGGGACGCTCGGAGGCTGGGACATCCGCATCCTGCAGAACATACCATGCGCCTCAAAGGATTCATTGTCTGATGGTTACAAGGCATGGATCCACGAAGGAGGCTGCTGCGCAGTCGAAGTGGAAGCGCAGAAGGACGGCACCATCCTGACCGGATGGGTCAGCGGAGGAAGCATAATGTTCCCGTCAGGCAAGATCGACCTGCCGGACGGAAGAAGCATTGCGATGGCAGTGCGCGAGCCGAAGAGGTACGCTTCGGAGATCTCCGCTTTCCGCGCAGACGGAAGCCGCATCGACGGCACGGTCGAGGTGAACAAGCCAGTCAAGGTCAATGGATGGAAGATCTACCAGGTCGACTATGACCGCGCTCACGGACAGTGGAGCAACATCAGCATCCTCCAGCTCGTGAAGGACCCATGGCTGCCGTTTGTCTATTCAGGAATATTCATGCTCCTTGCTGGAGCGGTCTGCAACTTCTGGACTGCCGCAAGGAAGAAAGATGAGGAGGAAGACGCATGATTTCATGGAATATGTTCACGTGGTTCGCCGTTCCTGCCGCCATCCTCTGGATCGCGGGAGCCGCAGCGGCATGGAAGGACAGGAGGAAGCTTGCCTCTGCCCTGACACTGACAGGAATCGCAGTGTTCCTCGCATTCATCCTGGGCATGTGGGTCAGCCTTGAGAGACCACCGCTCCGCACGATGGGAGAGACCCGTCTCTGGTACGCCTTCTTCCTCCCGGTCGCAGGAATGCTGGTCTACTCGAAATGGAAGTACAAGTGGATCCTGTCGTTCTCGACGATGATGGCAGTCATGTTCACCTGCATCAACATCTTCAAGCCCGAGATCCACAGCAAGGCCCTGATGCCTGCCCTGCAGAGCCCATGGTTCGCCCCTCACGTCATCGTCTACATGTTCGCCTATGCCCTCCTTGGAGCCGCCACGGTGATGGCAGTCTACCTGCTCGTCAAGGGCAGCAAGGCTCAGGACAGGGAATATGAGATCTGCGACAACCTCGTCTACGTGGGACTGGCGTTCATGACTTTCGGAATGCTCTTCGGAGCCCTCTGGGCCAAGGAAGCCTGGGGACACTACTGGACCTGGGACCCGAAGGAGACCTGGGCAGCGATCACCTGGCTTAGCTATCTCGGCTACATCCACCTGCGCCTGGCCTCTCCAAAGGAAAAGAAGACGGCACTCTGGGTGCTCGTCTTCTCATTCGTCTGCCTGCAGATGTGCTGGTGGGGAGTCAACTACCTCCCTTCCGCCCAGGGGCGCAGCGCGCACACCTACAGCAAGTAAGGATGTTCCCGGCAATTACTGCCTTGCGAAGTCACGCGATGCGAACGGCAGTGCCATGCGGAGGGCAAGATGCCAGTACTCCCAGTTGTGCACGCCGTTGCGGACGCGAAGCTCATCCTTGATGCCTGCCTTCCTCATCTTCATGTGAAGATTGACGGAAAGCTCGAGAAGGAAATCGTCGTCACCACAGTCGAAGAACCACCTTACAGTACGGAGCTGCTCCTTGGTTGCATCGTCGGCATTGTCGATGAAGTCAAGGGCGGAATGCTCCCTGACTGCCTGGCAGACATAGAAGAGCTTGTCCTTCTTCTGATTCTTTCCACCGACCTCTCCGCTCTCATTGTCAAGCCATGCGCTCATCGCATAGCAGCTTGAGAACATTTCCGGATGACGCTGGCAGTAGACGGTGCTTCCGCCGCCACCCATTGAAAGTCCCATCACGGCGCGGTTGGCCTTGTTGCCGATTGCCCTGTACTTCTGCTCCACCGTCGGGATCAGTTCCTGGAAGAAGAAATCCTCGTAGTTCCAGCCCGGCATGTTGAAGTAGCCGTTCCACATGTTGTGAGTGTCGGGACCGCCGGCATTAGGCATCACGATGATCATCTCGGCAGCCTCTCCGGAAGCAATCAGCTCGTCGGTTACGATCTGCATGTTGCCCCTGACCTGCCATGCGGTGTAGGTGTCGCTCAGGCCATGGAGAAGGTAGACGACAGGATACTTCCTTTCTGGGTTCTCATTGAATCCGTTCGGGAGATAGACATTGTAGATGACCTTGGAATCAAGGATCTTGCTCTGTAGGCTGTCCGTGACAATCTTGCCGGCATTGGCCTGGAAAAGAGACGTTACAAGCAGCGCGCAGATGAGAATTGTTCTTTTCATTATCAATGGTTTTTAGTTCGCTTTTAATAATTTGTCAACTAAGATAAGGATTATTGCGATATTTCATATCTTTGCAGGCCAACAAACGTTTGAATCAGCATGGATTTCGTCACAATCATAGACTACATCGGTACCTTCGCCTTCGCGATAAGCGGCGTAAGGCTCGCCGCACGCAAGAACTTCGACATCTTCGGTGCCTATGTCGTCGGCTTCGTGACAGCTGTCGGGGGAGGTACGATCAGGGACCTCATGCTCTCCCTCACTCCTTTCTGGATGCTCCAGCCATCCTACATCATCGTCACCGCAATCGCCCTGCTGACCGTCATCATCTTCAAGAAATGGATCGTCAGGCTGGAGTACACTTTCTTCTTCTTCGATGCCCTGGGACTCGGCCTGTTCACTGTGGTGGGTGTCGACAAGACGCTTGCAGCCGGATTCCCGATGTGGGTGGCAATGATCATGGGATGCATCACCGGTGCCGCCGGAGGAATGCTCCGAGACATCTTCATCAACGAGATCCCGCTGATCTTCAGGAAGGACATCTACGCAATGGCCTGCATCGGAGGTGGATTCATCTACTGGCTGTGCCGCAAGCTCGGTACCCCGATGATCATCGTGCAGAGTGTGGCAGCCCTCAGCGTAGTGCTGATCAGAGTGCTCTGCGTGCACTTCAAGATCAACCTTCCATCCCTCAGCGGAGATGGATCCTCACAGCAGTGACGGTCCCTGCCTAGCGGCAGATCTTCGTCTCCACAAGTTTCTCCACGCGGCGGTTCATCAGCATTGAAGCCTTCCTGAAAGAGCTTCTGAGAAGCTTCCTCTCGAACCTTTCCTGCCCGGCAAGGATTTCCTTCTGGTACCTGTCCACCATCTCTGTCCTGGCCCCGATCTGTCCGGCATAGTCGGCATCGAGAGCCTCCCAGCTGGAGACATAGTCCCAGTAGAGACCGTCGGGATAGGTCTTGCGCAGTTCCTTTGAGTCGGACATGTGCTTCTCCAGAGCTTCCTCAGCGGTAGCGAACCTGTGGAACCTGGCAGGGACTTCAGTCATGCCGAGATACCATGGAATGTAAGGCTGTGAGCAGGTCTTGGTCGGGCACATCCACATGACGCAGCCGATTTCCAGAGGGAGCCAGTCCCTGAGCTGGAAGACAGTGGAGACCACGGTACTGCTGACGCAGATCCTGGTCGGATGCTGCCCGCTCTCATCCATGTCTGCATGGTCCTTGAGGATGGACATCACGTCCTGGATCGAGAACTTGTGCGAAGGGGTGATGGCGAAAGGCACGGTCATCTCGTCGAAGGTGCCGTAATCCTGGCGGATGTGCCTGATGGCGGCCTCGTGGCGGCCGGTGTTGTGCACCGTGTGGAAGTTTGACTCCAGGCCATAGGCCTTCTTGAACGAGAACGCACCGTCCCTCGCAGGATCGTACCAGCCACGCGACTGTGCATATTCGACAATGTCAGCGCTGCCGGCGAAGTTGAGGGTGTCGGAGAGGTCCACCTCGGAGATGGTGTAGCAGTTCGGGATCACCATCACCTTGTCGTCCGGAACTCTCTGGGCGACCCAGTGGCGTCCCTGGGCGATGGATACCACCCAGCCTTCCCTGGTGTCGGCAACGAGGTACGAGCGGCCGCTCTGGGCATAGCCGTACCTTTCCACGTCCTCGCCGATGATGCGGACTGCATCGCGGGCGGAAACAGCCCTCTGGGCGGCGTGGAGCCTGATTCCGTAGAGGATTCCTCCGTCGGTGTAGTCCTCGCGGTCCTCCCTGGACCTGCACTTGTCGGACACGATGCTGACTCCGTGGCAGTTCATGAACGCATCGGCAACTTCCTTCCCCGGGAACTCTGCCCAGAGGAACTGAGGAGACTTGTAGACGTTCAGCATCTGCTCACCCTTGTCGTCCTCATTGTGGCCGAGGATGACGGACCCATCCACAGAAGCGTCCCTGCCGACGATGACTCCAAAGCAATCGAAATCGTCCTGTGCATCAAGCATGAACGGGATCAGCAGGCCAAGCATGGCCGCAAATGTCTTTACAAATATCTTCATTCCGACAGAAATAATTATCAGTCAACGAATTCCACATAGCCCCACTTCTCCGGGATGTGGATGTCCACAACTCCGGTAGGAGCCCAGACCCAATTCTCCTCAGGCCCTCCGGCCACCAGCCACTCGACCCTCGAGAAGTTCATCCTCCAGACCTTGTGGTCGCGGGGATCGTCGAAGTTGCGCGTCAGGGCATCGTACGGGATGGCGATCTCGACCGTCCATCCACGGTCCGTGTCGGAAGACTTGTTGAGGGTTCCGTCACACCTTACCGCCAGAGCGATACCGCGGCAGTCCCAGTTCAGGAGGAAGGAGCCTCCGTCACGGTACGGCTTCTCGAGCATGAGGTCCATGATGGTACCGAAGGCGTTGGTCTCGAACTCGTAGTAGAGCTTGCCGTCTCCATAAGGATCGATGAAGACCTCGAAGTCATTGTCCTTCCAGATCACGGCGTCACGTTCCTTCAGCGATGCCTTTATGTCCTTCTCCTCGATGATGCCGGCGATGTAGACGAAGTCATCGTCATGGAGCATCTTCATGCAGCTCTTCATGGTCGGGAGAGGCTGTCCCTCTCCTCTGATGTCCAGGAATGGAGAACTCTCGGGAGCTGACTTCCAGTCTCTTTCGTTCAGGCGGCCGTCAACCTTGATTCTGGACGATGTCCTGCCGCATCTGTAGGAAGGGCACTGCCCCGCACACAGTACCGTGACGAGAAGCAGAGGCAGGATTATTAGAGTCTTTCTGATGTCCATGACGCTGGGATGGTTTGGTTTGCTAGGTGCTAAATTAGACAAAAACAGAGTCATAAAAAAGGAAGAGTACGTATTTTTGCAGACCATGGGAATCACATTCAGCATAGGATACGGGACGCAGTGGGGAGAAAGTCTCTTCCTCGT
>JAGHSC010000168.1 GCA_018066065.1 Candidatus Cryptobacteroides faecihippi | reverse complement strand
TCCATGACATCGCCGCCGACGGCTTTTACATGCTGGGCCTGGATGACCACACCCAGTCCCTCTTCGTCGGCATCAGGAACACCTTCTTCCGCCTTGCCCTCCTCTGCGGCCAGGGCTTGCTCGCAATCATCGCCGGAGTCCTTCAGAAACATGGCCAGGACGCAGTCCAGTCATGGTCCGTCACCCTTGTCGGATGTTCTGCCGTGATGGCTCTCGTGGCCATCTGGGATGCCGTGGCAATGCCTAGGCCAGCCTCTGACGGCCAGCACGGAACTGCATCGGCAGGGCAGACTTTGAAGGGCCTTCCGGACCTCTTTTCGTCGTTCGTGAAGAAGGACGGCATCTGGATCGCAGTACTCTTCATGCTCCTGTACAGGCTTCCGGAGGCAGTCTCGCTCAAGATGCTCATCCCGTTCCTCAAGGACGCGCCTGAGGCCGGAGGACTGGGAATGAATGACATACATGTCGGTCTTGCCAATGGCACGATCGGCGTGATTGCGCTGCTTCTGGGCGGCATCCTCGGCGGAATCGCCGGTGGAAAGTGGGGCCTGAGGAAGTGTCTCCTTCCGATGGCACTCTGCCTCGCTCTGCCATGTTCCGTGTACCTCTGGATGAGCATAGCCCGCCCGGCTGGCGTCTTCCCGGTCTATGCCTGCATCGCAGTCGACCAGTTCGGCTACGGCTTCGGCTTCACGGCCTACACGCTCTACATGCTCTACTTCTCCCGCGGGAAGTACCAGACCTCCCATTATGCCTTCTGCACCGTCCTGATGACCTTCAGCATGATGCTGCCGGGCCTCGTGGCCGGCAAGATACAGCTCGGAGTCGGTTACCCGATGTTCTTCACCATCGTGATGGCATGCTGCCTCGTCACCATCGCGGTAACCTTGCTCGCAAGAAAGACAGTTGACCCTGAATATGGAAAGAAATAAGATAGCTGCGCTCCTGATGGCGCTTGTGTGGACAACCCTGGCCCTTGCCCAGGTACGTCCTGGAATCGAAGTCCTTGAAGGCCGCGGATTCGAAGGCCTTGCAGGCAGGAAGGTTGGCCTCCTGACCAATCCAAGCGGTGTGGACCACAATCTCCGCTCGACGATCGACATCCTGAATGATGCTCCGGAGGTCGATCTCGTGGCACTCTTCGCACCGGAGCATGGCGTCCGCGGAGATGTCTACGCGGGCGGCACCGTCAGCGACAACAAGGATCCCAAGACCGGCATCCGCGTCTATTCACTCTATGGCGGTCACCTCAGCCCGACGCCTGAGATGCTTCAGGGAATCGATGTCCTCGTCTACGACATCCAGGACATCGGCAGCCGCTCCTACACGTTCATCAGCACCCTTGGCCTCGCAATGCGGGCCTGTGCCCAGAATGGTGTCGAAGTCATGGTTCTCGACAGGCCTAACCCTCTCGGCGGCAACAAGGTAGAAGGATGCCTGGTCGAGCCTGGCTTCCATTCATTCGTCAGCGAGTTCGCCATTCCGTACATCTACGGCCTGACCGTCGGCGAACTTGCGATCCTTCTCAATGAAGAAGGCCTCAACAGGGGAGTCAAGGGCAACGAGGCCCCTCTGAAGTGCAAGCTCTCCGTCATCCCGATGGAAGGCTGGAACAGGAATATGCTCTATGCGGAGACTGGTCTCCCTTGGGTGCTTCCTTCCCCGAATATCCCATTCCCGCGCTCCGCTGTCGACTACCCGTCGGCCGGCATCTGCGGCGAGTTCCAGAACTACCTGAACATCGGAATCGGCTACACCCTTCCGTTCGAAGTCTTCGCTGCGGAATGGATCGATGCCGATGCCTTGAAGGCCAGACTTGACAGCTACGGGATCCCGGGCGTAGTTTTCCGCACAATTCACTTCAAGCCATTCTCTGGTTCACAGCAAGGGAAACTGCTTCACGGCGTCCAGTATCATTACTCTGATTATGAGGCAGCTACGTGCACCTTGACGCAGTTCTATGTCATGCAGGCTGTCAATGAACTCTATCCTTCCCACAACCCTTTCGTGGTCTCTGCTGACAGAATTTCAATGTTCGATAAGGTTTGTGGTACGGATTATGTAAGAAAAACGTTTAAAGTCGGTATGAAGGTCAGCGACATCAAGGACTATTGGTCCAAGGACGTAGAAGGATTCCGCAGACTTTCGGAAAAGTACAGGCTTTATTGATTAACACTTAAAACCGATTGGATATGAAAAACATTATCAGACTCTCGCTTGCAACAGTCGCCGCTGCGACCATGGTCGCCTTCAACGCCGACACATATGCACAGACCAGGAATTCTTCCGGCTCAGCCAGGAGCAATTCTTCCGCATCGACTTCAAGAAGCTCCTCAGCTTCATCATCATCTTCTTCAACCAGAAGCTCTTCTGCCGGTTCATCCGTTTCCAGAAGCTCTTCTGCATCAGCTCCGGCTGCAACTGCAAGCCGCAGCACCTCTACCCAGAGAAGCAGCAGCTCAGCCAGCAGGTCTTCTTCTCCAAGCACTGTAAGCAGCTCCCAGAACAGGACTTCTTCCAGCTCTTCCAGAAGCAGCTCTGCAGCCACTTCTCCTTCAAGAAGCTCTTCCACTGCGACTTCCGGCACGACCCAGAACCGCAGCACCACTACCCAGAGGAGCAGCAGCACCTCTAGCAGGACTTCAACTCCTACCTATGGAACCAATGGCCAGACCAGGCAGTCTGCGTCCACTTCTTCCAGCAGGACTTCCAGCTCTTCCAGCAGGGCTTCAAGTTCTTCCAGCAGGAGCACAAGCACCAGGGCTGCAACTCCTCTGAACTCTACCAGAAGCACAACAAGATCTGCCACCAGCGCCCGCAGGGAGCAGGCTGTCGTAGGCAACGCTACGAGAAGCGGTCTTTCTTCAAAGAGCGCAGGCAGCAACAGGACTGAGGTCATGACCGAAAGGAAGAGTGACTTCATGAGGATCGGTGAGGACAGGAATGTCCACAGGATCCCACCTCGCGAGAGGGACTTCATGGAGTTCGACCGCCCATGCCATTTCTGGGGCCACGATCCTCACTTCTATGGCTACAGGGTTCATGTCCTTCCAGTTGGACACAGGAGGCTCACCTACTGGGGTGTAGAGTACTGCTTCCACAATGGAATCTACTACAGGCCTTACGGTGGTTACTATGTAGTCTGCAGACCTCCTTTCGGAATCTGCATCGAGGACGCAATCGAAGACATGATCTTCCACACCGTCCACTTCGCCTACTTCAACCACACCTACAGGATCTACAATGCCATCACGACCAACAACAGGATCATCGATGAGCAGAACAGGATCATCGCTCAGAACAATGCGACCATCGCGGCTCAGAACAATGCTCTTGCACTGAACTCTTCCAGGGCAAACGACGCATACACGCTGGCCAACAGGCTCGGACTTGCTCAGAGCTACGCCTATGCCAACCAGGAGTACTTCTACCAGGACGGTGTCTTCTACATCGTCAACTCCAGAGGCAAGTATGAGGTCATCGTCCCTCCTGCAGGCGCTCTCGTGAATGAGCTCCCGGATGACTACGACATCATCTCTCTCGGTGGAAACGACTACTACAAGGTTGACGACACCGTCTACAGGCTCACCCTGGTCGACGGAACTCCTTACCTCGAAGTCCTCGGACAGATGTACGGAGACCTTGCAAAGAAGTACAACTTCTACGCAAACGGCACGACTTACAACGACCTTTATTGATAATTGAAAAAGGGGCTTCGGCCCCTTTCCGTGTTTATATATGGAGCAACTCAAGAAATTATTCAAGGACTATTCAGGGCAGGAAGCCAGCAGTCTGGAAGAACTTACTTCATCGGGAAGCAACAGGAGATATTTCCGCATCAAGGGCGGAAATGTCTCCATGATCGGTGTTATAGGCACATGCAGGGAAGAGAACAATGCATTCGTCAAGCTTTCCGGACATTTCGTGGAGAAGGGAATCAATGTCCCGCATGTCCTTGCCGTCAGCCCGGATTCGATGCGCTATCTCCAGGAAGATCTCGGCGATGACCAGCTCTACAAGATGGTCTCGCAGGGGAGGGAGAGCGGAGAGTACAGTACCTACGAGTGCAGGATGCTTTTCCGTGCCATGGAGATGCTGCCCAAGATCCAGTTCAAGGGCGCTCAGGATCTCGACTGGTCCGTCTGCTTCCCTGAGCCCGCATTCAACGAGCGCATGGTCATGTTCGACCTCAACTACTTCAAGTATTGCTTTCTGAAGGCGACCGGACTGGAGTTCAGCGAGGTAAAGCTTCAGGATGACTTCGAGAAGCTCAGGGACGACATCATGCAGGACATGGGCGACACGTTCATGTACAGGGACTTCCAGGCCAGGAACATCATGATGAAGGATGGTGAGCCGTACTTCATCGACTTCCAGGGAGGAAGGAAGGGACCGATCTACTATGATGTGGCATCCTTCGTGTGGCAGGCCCGCTCACGCTATCCCGAGAAGCTGCGCCATGAACTTGTCCAGACCTATCTGAAGTCTCTCAGGACCTACATGGACATCAGTGAGGAGCATTTCTATGAGCGTCTCCGCCTCTTTACCCTCTTCCGTACCCTTCAGGTGCTCGGTGCCTATGGTTTCAGAGGCTATTTCTAGAAGAAACCTCATTTCCTTGGCAGCGTCCCTTATGCGATGAGCAATCTTCGAAGGCTTCTTCGCGAGCCTTTCACTGAATATCCATACCTCAACGAGGTTCTGGAAAAGCTGACATCCCTGCCTCAGCTCAACGAGATTGCAGAGGACAAGCGTCTGGAGGTGAAGATCTTCAGCTTTGCCTACAAGAAAGGCATCCCTGTGGACACCAGCGGCAACGGTGGTGGCTATGTCTTCGACTGCAGGGCCGTCAACAATCCTGGAAAGTACGAACACTACCGTCAGTTCACAGGACTTGATCCCGAGGTGATCAAGTTCCTTGAGGATGATGGCGAGATCACACAATTCCTCGAAAGTGTCTATTCTTTGGTCGACTTCCACGCCAAGACTTTCATCGAGAGGAAGTTCACTCATCTGCAGGTGAGCTTTGGATGCACCGGCGGCCAGCATCGTTCCGTCTACTGTGCCGAGCACCTTGCCAAGCATCTCTCTGACAAGTTCGACATCAAGATAACCCTCTGCCACCGCGAGCTGGGAATCGAGAAGATCCTTTGATGCGATGAAGGCACTGATTTTCGCCGCTGGTCTGGGAACCAGGCTCAAGCCCATCACGGACACGCTTCCGAAGGCTCTTGTGCCTGTCGGAGGCAAGCCGCTGCTCTACCATGTGGCCCAGAAGCTGAAGAAGGCCGGGGTCGAGGAAGTCACGATCAATGTACATCACTTTGCCGACGACATCATCGACTATGTCCATGGACAGGATGATTTCGGGATGAAGGTCACCTTCTCGGACGAGAGGGATCTCCTGCGTGAGACCGGAGGCGGCATCCGCCATGCCGCCGGCTCATTGAAAGGGGAACCGTTCATCATCCACAACGTGGACATCCTGTCAGACCTGGACATCAACTGGTTCGTCTCTCAGTCCGATCCTGGAGCCCTGGTCAATCTTCTTGTCAGCGAGAGGACCACGCAGCGCTATTTCCTCTTCAACGACGACATGGACATGGTCGGATGGACCAATGTCGCCACGGGTGAAGTCCGTACCCCTTTCCCTGACCTGGACCTTTCCAGATGCCGGAAGCTGGCATTCGCGGGATTCCATTATGTGTCTGGAGACATCTTCAAGGTGTTTGACGAGGATTCATGGCCTGAACGTTTCCCGATCGTCGATTTCTATGTGCAGGAATGTGCAAGGCACAGGATACATGGTGTCTGCGTGTCAGGCCTGCGCATGGTGGATGTCGGCAAGATCGACACACTTGCCGTTGCCGAGGATTTCCTCAAGACTCTCTAATTCTTTGAATCGGACTTTTCCTGTCTGCGGTGGACTATCCTGTAGCCCGTCGCAGCGATGATCATGCTCATGAATGGGCTGATGATGTTGAAGAAGCAGAATGGAAGGTAGGTGACCGTAGGTACACTCAGGATCGTGGCCTGGGTCATTCCGCAGCTGCTCCATGGAATGAGCGGAGATGTAACCGTGGCAGAGTCTTCAACGCTTCTGCTGAGCAGCCTTGCCTCGTAGCCTTTCTTCTCGTAGACATCCTTGAACAGGTTGGACGTGATGATGATGGAAAGGTACTGGTCCGAGACGACCGCGTTCATGACGGTTCCCGTGGTGACGGTCGAAGCGACAAGGGATGTCCTTCCCTTGGCCAGCGATACAATCTTCTCACCGAGGATCCCGAGCATCCCGCTGGCCTTCATGCAGGCTCCGAAGCACATGGCGCAGATGATCAGGAACACCGTGTTCATCATTCCAAGCATGCCTCTCGAGGCGACGAGGTCGTTGACCTCAGGGTTGCCGGTCTCGATGGAGACAGAGTCGTAGATCGTCTTGATCGTTCCTGCAAGCATGACCTTGAGCTGGGAGCCCTCCTTGACCACTTCGGATCCGATCCTGGAGATGATGTCAGGCTGGAAGATGATGGCGAAGATGGCCGCGACGACCGTGGAGAGCGCCAGGACGGCGATTGCAGGCATCTTCCTGGCGATCATGACTGCCGTGATCGCAGGGACGAGCAGCAGCCATGGGGTGATGTTGAACTGCTCATGCAGGACTCTTGAATATTCATCTATGAGGGATGCGTCAGGTCCGCTGTGCGAGAGGCCCATGATGAGGAAGATGACGAGAGCGATCGAGATGGATGGCACCGTGGTGTACACCATGTAGCGGATGTGGGTGAACAGAGGTACCTTGCTCATGGATGAAGCCATGACGGTGGTGTCGGAGAGAGGGGAGATCTTGTCTCCGAAGTAGGCTCCGGAGATGATGGCTCCCGCGATCATCCCATCGCTGAACCCTTCTGCCTTCCCTATGCCCATGAGGGCCACTCCGATCGTTGCGATCGTTGTCCATGAGCTTCCGGTCATGAGTGACACGAGGGCGCAGATCAGGCAGGCCGTCAGCAGGAAGAACCTGGGACTGATGATGTTGATTCCGTAGCAGATGAAGGTGGGGACGATCCCGCCCATCGTCCATGTTCCGGAGACGGCTCCGATGAAGAACAGGATGATCAGTGCTATGACGATGTCGGACATGTTCTCCTTCAGTCCCTCCTCGAAGACGTTCCATGGGGTCTTGAAAGCCCACATCGACAATGCGATGCACACTCCTGACGCAGCAAGCAGGGCGACCTGGCTGGATCCGAGAATGGAGTCGCTCTTGAATATGCTCACGCTGAGGGCAAGCAGTGCGATGAGGGTGAGTATGGGAATGATGGAGACCCAGATCCTGGTGCTCTGCTTCATGTCTTGCTTGAAGTTCGTTTCCTTCATGGTTGCAAGTTAAATTTTTTTTTCCAATTTAGTGCAAGAAATCAGTCGTTGTGGATTTTGTAATCCGACAACTCAATAAGTCATTGCAGAAGGATGTTGCGTAGATTCAGACGGTTCCTGTTGTCATGCATCTTGGCATCGGCAGTCATTCCGTCCATGCAGTCATGCATGGACAAGGATGCCATCGATGCCAATGTCATGGATTCGTTCAGTGGAAAGTACAATGCTGTGGTCACCGTCAGGAAAGACGTTTCCGGGACCACCTATCTTCAGCTGGATGATGTCACGACACTGGAACCATCAGGCTGGGCCAATCCTTTCAAGGACGAGACGAGGGCTCTGATGGATGTTGCGATCCTTCCGGGACAAAGCCAGACTTGCACCCACATGGTAGAAGTCAGGCGTGTGGAAGCGATTGACACTTACCTTCCGAAGGTGGTATCCTCTCCATCGAAGGCTTTCAAGGAAGACAATTCTCCGGTTCTTGTGTATGATGACTGGCTGACAAGTCTTGAAGACGGCTACCTTACCCTGCACCTCGCAGCATTGTGTGAGGCTGGCAGGACGGACAGCATGTTCAGCCTTTATCAGGACCAGTCCGACCCATCGTCGATGTATCTGATGCGTGAGCGCGACGGTGAAGGGGAAAAGAAATGGAAGGATTTTCTGGTTTCGTTCAAGGTCAGGGATTTCCTTCCGGAATCCCAGGACGGAGGAGTCGGGCTGAATCTCCATAACTATTCCTATTATGGATTCGTCACGATTTCTTTCAACAATGTGACTGAATGAGCTTGTAGATGAAGGTTTTGACCGGAGATATAGAGAAAAGGGTCGTTGAGCTTGCGCAGGCTGGGGACCGGGATGCCATGAAGCAGATCTATGACTGCTATTCGAGGTATCTGGCTGCAGTGTGCTCAAGGTATGTGACGGCTCCGTCCGAACTCCGTGATGTTCTTCAGGATGCTTTCGTGAAGATCTTCGACAACCTTCATCGGTTTGAGTACCGTGGGGAAGGATCGCTTCGGGCCTGGCTCCGGCAGGTTGTGGTGAATGAGGCTTTGAGGCGTTTGCGGGACAGGAAGAAGAGTTCGACTGTGGAGTACCGGTGGGAGATGCCGGACATGGAGTCGGAATCGGATGACGCTGATGTGGGAGAGGTTCCTCCGGGCGTGATCCAGGACATGATCAAGGAACTTCCGGATGGGTACAGGGCTGTGTTCAACCTGTACGTCTTCGAAGAGAAGAACCATAGGGAGATAGCCAGCCTGCTGGGAATCACGGAGAGCACTTCCGCCTCGCAGCTGCACAGGGCCAGGGCGATCCTGGCAAGAAAGATAACAGAGTATAGAAAACGAAAGGAGATAGATTGATGGACAGAATGCTTGACAGTATCAAGAAGAAGATGGATTCCTACGAGGAGTCCGTCCCTGAAGGACTGTGGGACGACATCGTCTCCTCCGTTTCGGTTCCGGAACCTTCCAGGAAGAGAGTTGCAATCATGCCATGGGTGTGGAGCACCCTGGCTGCGGCTGCCGTGGCTGCGGTCGTTGTCTTCCTTTCCGTGAACCATCCAAGTGACACTTTACAAACCATTTCAGATAATCTATCGGTCGTCGGGCAGGACAATCCGGCAACTTCCCAGCCAAATCCTTCTTCTTCAGTACAAATCGAGGAAGTCCGGGCTGCTGACGATGACCATTGCGCTGAGAAGGGAAGCCAGGCAAGGCTGGGAAGTCTTGTTGCGCAGGCGACCGTCGTTGAGGGTGATGTCCAGGGACATGACGTCCCGGATGAGCCCGAGGAGGTCGAGCTGGCTGAGGATGAGACCAGGGTCGCTGTCGAGAGCGACTCCGACCCTGTCGATTCCGAAATTCTCAGGAGTGTTCCACACACCAGCCATGACGGTGAGGACTGGAGCGGCAGGATGTCGGCATCCGCGGATGGACGCCATCGCCCTTCCTTCCTTCCGGAAAGTGCCGGAGCTGTCTTTTCGGGGGCATTGACCCAGAGCCAGATGGAATCAGTCTTCGACCCTAAGTCCCTGTACCACGGTGCTCCGCAGTCTTCAGGCAAGGATGATGAGCAGGAAACTGTCCAGAACCGTCCGCTCCGCAAGGTCCCTGCATCCAGGATCCCTGCAGTCACTACCGACACCAAGCACTATCGTCCGATCAGGGTCGCAGCGATGGCAAGGTGGAAGTTCAATGACATCCTTGGCGTCGAGAGCGGAGTCGCATGGACGATCCTGAACAGCAAGATCACTACATCTTCAGGGGACCTCACCACCACTGAGGACAAGCAGCAGCTTCAGTACATCGGCATCCCTATCAATCTTTCGGCTTCATTCCTGAATGGTAGGGCTGTGTCTTTGTACGCATCCGGAGGCGGAATGGCCGAGAAATGCGTCTCTGCCGTCGTAAGGCATAGGGAGTATGTGTCCGATTCAAAGGTCAGCTCGTCGTCCGACAGGATTTCCGTCGATCCTCTTCTCTGGAGTGTCAATGCCGGACTCGGTGTACAGGCGAATGTGATGGAGCGTTTCGGCATCTTCCTTGAGCCAGGGCTCAGCTATCACTTCAATGATGGTTCGGATGTCCAGACAATCTACAAGGAACACCCTCTGGACTTCATGATGACATTCGGTCTGAGGGTGTCGTTCAGATAGTTCCTGGCTCTCGGCCAGGTTGTGCTAGTCAAGGTACTCGACTGAGAAATGATAGTCCCAGAGGTGGAAATAGAGGTTTCCGCCTTCCCATTCGACTTCGCCTCTCTGGAAGTCGACGGTCTCGCTCCTTGGATATTTCTTGGCTGGGGAGAGCTCTCCGCCGAAATCGTTGTTGAAGACAAGCCTGTAAGGGTCGATGCCTCCGAAGTAGAAGAATCCTCCGTAAGGTGTCTGGCCGAAGCTCTGGTCCACAGGCATCCATCCGTGTCCTTCGAAATAGACTTCGCACCAGTCGTGGAGGTTCCTGCCGCTTGGGTGGAGCATCAGTCCACTCTGCCATCTTGCAGGGATGCCCTTGCTGCGGCAGAGGGTCATGAAGAGAAGGGTCTGCTGACCGCAGTCGCCATGACGGTTGTCCAGGACGTATTCAGGGATGTTCTCGATGGTTGAGTACTCCCTTGCCGAAGCCCATGGGAACTTGTCGACCCAGGCGTAGATGGCCTTGGCCTGAAGGTATGGGTTGTCGATGCCTGCGGTGAGCGAGTCTGCAAGGTTCCTGATCCTGTCCGAGAACACGATCTGGGTCTGTCTTTCCGAGGTATTCTCCTTGTAGAGAGGACTTTCCGTGTCATACGGAAGCACTGTGGAAGGGTCGACAGGGTGCCATTCTCCCGCTGCTGTATATTCAAAGACCTCGTAGAAGGTTGTTGCCCTGCCTTCCTTGACCTTCGATTCGAAGTAGATGCTGCTGTGATGGCAGGCTGGGTCTGAGAAGACAAGCTTGTCCTCGGCGATGTCTGTCGAGTCGATTCCTGCGCAGATGAGCTTGATGCCGGTCTGCCTTGCCACGTCATTCCTTGGGTAAGGAAGCCAGCAGCGGAGTGTGCTGCCTCTCCTGAGGGTGTTGGCCGGGACGGTGAGCGAGAATGTGACGCGCATCCTGCGCGGCTGCGCTATGAATGGATTCTCCTTTCCGGAAGCAAGGGCTGCCTCCACATCCTCCTTGATCATCGGGATGGCCTTGGCGTCGTCGATCTGGTGGCCGCTCAGAGCCTTTGGATCGTAGCCTGGCTTGTTCGCCGCATCGACCGAATCCTTGAGCGCGACGAGCTCGGGAACGATCCTGAAGAGGTTTGGAGCTGCGTTGTGGAAGTACATGGTCCTGTTGCCTATCTGCATGTTCTCCAGCGTGTTGGACGCTGTCCATGCATCGATCTGCTCGTCTGTGACGTCCGGGATGTACTTTGTGATCCAGTCCTTTACCTCATCCCTTGTCCTGTCGAAATCCACGGCAAGCCTCTGCTTGAGGTCCTTGTCCCATGAATATGCTTTCCTCTGCCTTGGGAGCCAGATGTTCGCAGCGAGTGCAAGTGCGACCAGCGCCCAGAGGATGATTTCTTTCTTCTTCATCTTTGCCATATCCTTTTAAATCAACTTGAGTCCGATTCCTGGTCTGTCCGGAAGGGTGATCCTGCCGTCCACGACTGTCATTCCCTCGAACCTGTCATTGCTGATCAGGAGATTGCCGTCCAGGTCCGCGAAATCGACGGCAGGGGACAGCTGGGCTGCTGCGGACACTGCGCATGAAGTCTCCGTCATGCATCCTGTCATCACCTTCATTCCCTCTGCCTTTGCGTAGTTCAGCATCTTCCAGGCCTCTCTCATTCCGGTGCACTTCATCAGCTTGATGTTGATTCCCGAGTAGGCTCCCTTGATCGAAGGAATGTCCCTGAGTCTCTGGATGGCTTCGTCGGCGAATGTCGGAAGCGGGCTGTGCTCGGTTATCCAGGCATTGTCGTCAAGCCTTTCCTTCTGCATCGGCTGCTCCACCATCACTACACCATGCTCCTTGAGCCAAAAGATCTCGTCCAGGGCCTGCTCCCTGTCCTTCCAGCCCTGGTTGGCGTCCACGGCGATCGGCAGGTCGGTGATCTCCCTGATGGTCTCGATCATCTCCTTGTCATTGTCAAGTCCCACCTTGACCTTCAGGATCCTGAACTTGTCTGCACACTCCCTGGTCTTCTCCCTGACCACGTCAGGAGTGTCGATCCCGATCGTGAAGGTCGTGTTCGGAGCCTTTTCCGGATCCAGGCCCCAGATCCTGTACCATGGCATGCCCATAAGCTTTCCGACCAAGTCGTGGAGTGCGATGTCCACCGCAGCCTTGGCTGCAGTGTCTCCGGGTGTGATGCCGTCGACGTAGGTGAGGATGTCGTCCAGCTGGAAAGGATCCTTGAACTGCTCCAGATTCACCTTCTGCAGGAATGCGGAGACGCTCTCGACGGTCTGGCCCAGGTACGGAGGCATGGAAGCCTCTCCGTAGCCTGTGAAACCATCGAAGTCGATCCTGACCTGCACGTCAGGAGTCGTCTTCCTTGAATATGAGGCCACGGTGAATGTGTGCCTCAGCTGGAGCTCATAAGGCTCGAAGCTGAGCTTCATCCTTGCCGTTCCGTTGGGGTTGATTGCGTAAGGATGTGGTGCAGAGTTGTTTGCGGCGCAGCTGGCGGCCAATGAGCCGGTTCCGGCCAGAACTGTGGCGGCTCCTGCCGTCTTCAGGAAATCCCTTCTTTTCATGTGTTTGTCCTTGTTGTTCGATAATGGTCTGCAATATAGTCAAATTCCATCTTTTTTGACTATTTTTGTTTATTGCCATAAACATGAATCCGACATGCGCAGACACCTCCTGACAACCATAATCACCCTGTTCCTGACCTCGATTGCCGCATCCGCACAGGACGGAGACATCAAGTTCGCATTCTTTGCTGACCTTCACTATTCCCATGGGTCGGGCTCGGTTTCCGACCTCAGGCGCTGTGTCAGGGATGCGGGCTCGATCAAGGACCTGGATTTCGTGATGGTCGGCGGTGACCTGACGGATTTCGGCACGGACGAGGAGATCTCGGCCGTCAAGGGGATGCTTGATTCCCTCGGATGTCCTTACTACGTCGTTCCGGGCAATCACGATGCGAAGTGGTCAGAGAGCGGATGCAATTCCTTCCGCAGGATCTTCGGCTACGAGACATTCGAATTCGACTGCAAGGGATGGCGCTTCATCGGCTGCAGCTGCGGCCCTGACATGAGGATGGCTCCGGCCCTGGTCCCCCAGGAGAGCATGGAGTGGCTCAGGAAGCTCAAGCCTGGCAGGAAGACCATCTTCGTCAACCATTATCCGCAGGACACTTCTGTCCTCAACTATTTCGATGTAACCCGCGAACTCAAGAGAGTCGGCACCAGGATCCTCATCGGAGGCCATTGGCACAGGAACGTTGCCATGGATTACGATGGCCTGCCTGGAGTCCTTGGACGTTCCACCCTTTCCGCCGGGAAAAACCCGGGCTACAACGTTGTCAGGATTTCCGACGATGTGATCACGGTTGCGGAGAGAAGGCTTGTGGGATCCACGGCCGTCCAGTTCGAACCATGGTACAGGCGCAGGCTTACTCCCGTCGAGGACACCGTTTCCTATGATGGCCATGGACTTCCGTCCAGCTATCCATGGATGCGCTATGATGTGAATGATGACAGCCAGCTCAAGGTTGTCTGGCAGAAGAGGGACAACAGCAACATCGTTGCCGGCTTTGCCCGCAGCAAGGACCGTGCATGGTACACGACTGCTTCCGGGTCGGTCCGCTGCATCTCACTGAAGGATGGTTCGGAAGTCTGGTCTGCGGATTTTCCGGGAAAGATCTTCTCCACTCCGGCATTGTCCGGCAAGACACTTGTCTTCGGCTGTACCGATGGGTTCATCTATGCCCTGGATTCGGAAAGCGGCAGGGTCCTCTGGCAGAGCAGGACAGGAAAATCGGTCCTAGGAAGTCCTGTGGTCCAGGATGGAAGGGTCTTCATAGGAGGTTCGGACGGAGTCTTCCGTGCACTTGACCTGAAGTCCGGCCGGACCGTGTGGGAGTTTGCGGATGTCAAGGGCTTTGTGGAATGCCGTCCTTATGTCGACAGCCGCCAGGTCGTCTTCGGCACTTGGGCGAACAAGCTTTATTCCCTTGATCCTTCCGATGGTTCCCTCCAGTGGACCTGGGAGTGCACCAAGCCATCCATGATGTATTCCCCGGCTGCAGTGTGGCCGGTCAAGTCGAACGGGAGGATATTCATCGCCGTGCCAGACAGGAGACTTTATGTCCTGGATGCCGGTACCGGTGAGGAAGTAACTCATTTCGATGCTGTTGCACGAGAGTCTGTCGGCATCTCGCAGGATGGGGCTGCAGTTTACTGCAAGTC
>JAGHSC010000003.1 GCA_018066065.1 Candidatus Cryptobacteroides faecihippi | reverse complement strand
TTCCTCTGCGTCCACCATACCCAATGCCACTTCGTCGTCCGGGGCGATGAGATGTTCCCTGTAGATGACCTCTCGGACCTTGTCCTTGATTTCCCTGAACTTGGCTCCGTCCTTCATCTTCGTGCAGATGATGTCCACGTTCATGCCTCTGCCAAGAAGCTGGCGCAGGATGCTGATCGGGATGACGATGCTCTCGTCCGGGGGGCCTCCGATGCTGATGTTTCCTCCCGAGAAGTCAACGCCGATGACGGTGTACCAGGATCCCTTGAAGAGGATTCTCTTTCCGCAAGGGTCCCCGCCTTCCGGGAACAAGGTCTCGTAGACTTTCTTGCCGATCACGCAGACATGCCTTTCCTGCTGGACATCCACTTCGTTGATGTAGCGTCCGTAGCGCAGCTTCGGTTCCTGCACCTTCCTGTAGTCTGCCTCCACTCCATTGATGCCTCCGGTAAACGTTCTTTCCCCGAAGGCGACGCTCTCTCCCCATGCTCCGATCAGCGGGGTGACGACCTCGAGTTCCGGCACCATGGCCTTGAGCCTGCTGATGTCCTTGGTGTTCATGCTCCAGCCACGGCCTTTCCGGAAGCCCTTGTAGGGCTTGGAGGTGATCTCGGTGTACATGATTCCGGAATTCGTGGCGAAGCCCTCGAAATCCGCTGCCAGCATCTCCTTCAGGCCCGCTCCGCCACCACTCATCGCAAGCAGCATGAACACACCCCAGAAGATGCCGAAACCTGTCAGGATGCTGCGGCTCTTGTTCCTGGAGATGGTGTCGGCGATTTCCTTGAATCTGTCTGTGTCGAAGAATTTCATGGTCCTAATCTGCTCTGAGTGCTTCGATCGGCATCACCTTGGAGGCCTTGCGCGCCGGGATCATTCCTGCCAGCGCTCCGGAGATGATCATCGTCAGAGTCGCCTTGACTGCTGTCCCGATGCTGACAGAAGGGTTCTTGAATATGTAGAATGTCTGGTCGGCAATCACTGTTGCCTTGTCCGTGAACATCGCATCCATGACCTGGTTCATCGCTATCCCGCTCAGCATTCCGATCAGGCCGAAGAAGGCCGTGATGAGGATGCTCTCCATCATGATGAGCATGAGGATGGAGCCAGGCTTGGCTCCGAGGGCCTTCCTTATCCCGAACTCATGCGTCCTTTCCTTGACCGTGATGAGCATGATGTTGGAGACGCCGACTATTCCGCTGATGAGGGTCAGCAGGCCGAGGATCCAGAGAGCCGTGTTGATGGTCCTGGTGGCTGTGGCCATCTGCTCGTTCTGCTCCAGGCGGTCGCGGATGTAGATTGCATTGAGGTCTTCAGGTGATGCACCGTGATTGTTCAGTATGGTTTTACGGTAGGCATTCTTGAAAAAGGCGGACTGCTCCAGCGTCTCTATTCCCTTGAATGAGAACAGCAGCTGCCCTATGTCCTTCCTCCCGCTGTACAATGCGTGGATCAGTGAATATGGGGCATACGCCTTGTGCCCCCATGAGCCCTGCTTCTTGTGGAACAGGCCGACAACCTTGTAGGAAAGGTCTCCCACCTTGACATTCCTGCCGATGATTTCGGTACCGTCTCCCTTGCCGCCCAGGAGCGCCTTTGCATCCTCCGTGGACAGCACGATGACTTTCGACTTGTCATCCATGTCCTTCCTGTCGATGAAGCGTCCTGCCGCCATGTTGACTCCATAGATCTTCTCGAAGATCGGTGCGATTCCCTCGATCGAGACATTTGAGATGTATTCGCTTGCGTAGGAGATGCTGGCCTCTGTGCCGAACCTTGGGCTGACCTCGTCCACGATGGAAGAGAACTCCTCGCTCTCCAGGTTCACCATGTCCTGGGTGTCGAGCCCGAAGTATCTGCCTCTCTCGTAGCCGCCGTACGGGATTGTGGTCCATCCCCCGTAGACGGTCATCGAGTTGTCCATCTTTCCGCCGCTGTCCATCATCGCATTCATGAGGCCGTTCCCTGCTCCCAGCAAGGCTATTATCATGAATATTCCCCATGCGACAGCGAATCCCGTGAGGGCTGTCCTGAGCTTGTTCTGGCGCAGCGAGCTCCAGATCTCCACAATCAGATCTCTCATGGTGCTATTTCATGATTGTGCCTTCTCCGAATGGAGAGGCATCGTGACGCTGGTTCTCCTCGATCTCGCCGATGACTCCGTCCTTGATGTGGACGATCTTGTTGGTGAAGTTGGCGACTCCGCTCTCATGGGTCACGACGATGACCGTCATGCCCTCCTTCTCGTTGAGCTCCTTGAGGAGGTTCATGATCTCCACGGAGGTCTTGGAATCCAGGGCGCCGGTAGGCTCGTCGGCGAGGATGATCTCAGGCTTCGTGACAAGAGCCCTCGCGATCGCGACTCTCTGCTTCTGCCCGCCTGACATCTCGTTAGGGTAGTGCTCCGCCCAGTCGGTGAGACCCATCTTGCCGAGGTACTCCATCGCCATCTCATGGCGCTTGCGTCTTGGGATACCCTGGTAGAACAGAGGAAGTTCCACATTCTCGACAGCAGTCTTGAACCCGATCAGGTTGTAAGACTGGAATATGAACCCGATCATCCTGTTCCTGTACTGCGCAGCCTGTCTCTCGCTCAGGTCCTTGATGAGCGTGCCTGCGATCCGGTACTCTCCCGTGTCGTAGTTGTCCAGGATGCCCAGGATGTTGAGAAGGGTGGACTTCCCGGATCCGGAAGCACCCATGATGGAAACGAATTCCCCTTTTTCTATGTTAAGGTCGATGCCCTTGAGGACGTGCAGGGGTTGGGCTCCCTGGTAGGTCTTGTTGACATCCTTGAGTTCTATCAGCATGGCTTTTGAATCGTCAACAGTCTTTAACTCTGAAATCGTCTGCATCATCCTCAAACTTCGTACCGCAGTACTTGCAGTACTTCGAGTCGGCGTCGTGGTCTGAACGTCCGCAGTTCGAGCATCTCCTGTTGATGTCCTTCTGGCCGTTCTTGATCATCGACGCACTGATGATACCGGTCGGGATGGCCAGCACCGTGTAGCCAAGGAGCATGATCGTCGTGGCCAGGAACTTGCCGAGCGTCGTCACCGGAGTGATGTCTCCGTAGCCTACCGTCGTCAGGGTCACCACGGCCCAGTAGATGCTGTTCGGGACGTTGTTGAACGATGTGCCGGGGCTGTTGCCCTCGACCATGAACATCAAGGTGCCCAGGCAGATGACTAGCAGCACCACGAAGAGGAAGAAGACAGCGATCTTCTTCATGCTGGCCTGGATGCTGCGCAGTAGTATGTTTCCTTCAGTGAGGAAGTTGAAGAGCTTCATCACTCGGAAGATCCTCATCAGTCGCAGTGACCTGAGGATGATTGCGGAGCGGATCTCAGGGATGAGCACTCCAAGGTACATCGGCGAGATGGCCAGCAGGTCCACGATCCCGAAGAAACTGAATATGTACTCCTTCGGATTCGGTGAACAGTAGATCCTCAGGATGTACTCTGCGGTGAAGAAGACGGTGAAGACGTACTCCAGCACGGTCGTGGTGACCTTCATCCACGGAGCCGTGAATGTGCTTCCGAAGATGGCGATGATGACGCTCAGTGCGATCATGATCATCAGCACGATGTCGAAGATCTTGCCCTCAGGCGTGTCTGACTCGAAGATGATGTTGTAGAGGAAATCCTTTCTGTACTGCTTGTCCTTGAGCTTCACAAGCTCTTCCTTGAATCTTGACATGGTTGTTTCGGTTATCGCTTCCAGATCATCCTGTAGTTGAATCGGCGGTTAGGGGCTGCGTCTCCGTCGGTGCAGAGCGAGATCGCATCCTCGAGTGACTGAGGGTTGTCGCACCACTTGAAGTCGAAGACGATCGAATCCTTCTCTCCGGCGAGGCCGAGGACCTTCCTCGGAACGCAGATCTCAAGCTTGTTTCCTGCCGCGGAGAAGCTTGCCGTTCCCACTGCCTGCCATCTTCCGCTGCGGGCATTGTACTTCATCACCGAGGTCTTGCTTGCGGACTTGACAGCCTTGTTGACCACGAGGTCGTAGCCGCACCATCCGGTGCTGGAATCCTTGTCCACATCGATGAAGAGGAGCATCCAGTTCGGGTCCGACCATGCTGTCAGAGCCTCGGCGGTCTCGGCGTAGAACGAGATGTTGTCCCTGCCGACAGCCACCTTGGACCTTACGATGTCGTTTCGTCCTGTGGTGTTGGTGTAGTGGAGGTCGCCGTAGCCATCCTCGTCGCGGTGGAAGGTGTCTCCCTTGGTGTCGAAATAGGTGATTTCGATGCCTTCCCACTTGCCGAAGTCTCCGTCTGCCGCGAAGTCATTCAGGCCGGCATTCTCCGGAATCGGGCGTGCTCCCTTGTAGCGGCGGATGTTCTCTGCCATCTGCATGTAGTAGTTGTCAGTGTAGAGCTTGTCCTTTGCCGGTGCGATCGTGCGGTTGAACTCTGCATTGTACTGGTCGATGAAGACGAAGTCTGAAGGGCGGCCCATGAATGAGTTGAGGCTGAACTGCTCGACCGGCCACGTGCCGGCTGACCATTCGTTCCAGTCGCTGAGGTAGAGGAATGATGGGTCTGCGGAGAGTGCTTCCTCCCAGCGGTCCTGGAAGTAGATTCCGTAGGCGGTTGGGTTCTCGACTTCCTTTCCGAGCCATGGGACGTAGGCCTTTCCCGGCATGTCTGCCTTGCCGAGTTCCGGCTCCTTGCCGTTGTGCC
>JAGHSC010000094.1 GCA_018066065.1 Candidatus Cryptobacteroides faecihippi | reverse complement strand
TGCTGCTACCGGTGAGGAAGTTGCTCATTTCGATGCTGTTGCACGAGAGTCTGTCGGCATCTCGCAGGATGGGGCTGCAGTCTACTGCAAGTCCATGTGGCACACGGTTTCAGCATTCAATGCTTCCACTCTTGACGTTCTCTGGAAGTCGGAGACGGAGGCTGGCTATGACATCTCGCCGACTTCGATTGCCGAGATCTGCGGTGAGGTCATAATGCCGACCGACAAGGGCAACCTGGTCGGTTTCGATGCTCGTGATGGAAAGAGGCTTTGGGCGTTCAAGGTTGCAGATGCCCTTGTTAACCCGATGGAGACCTGGGTTGGAAAGGATGGGAAGTACCGTGTCCTCGTCTCCACCATGGATGGCGCCGTTGCCTTGCTTGAAAGAAAATAATCTGATAATCAATAAACTAAAAATCAATGAAAAGGATAGTCTTTTTGATTGCTGCAGCTGCGGCAATGCTTTCTTCCGGTGTCTGCCTGGGAAGCAATGCTCCCAAGGCTGCCAAGATGGAACCTTGGCAGGATCCGGGTGTCTTCGAGGAGAACAGGCTCCCGATGAGGGCTACGTTCGTTACTGACCAACAGCAGACCATCTCTCTCGACGGTCTGTGGAAGTTTGCATGGAATGAGTCTCTCGTGAACCGTATCGATGGCTTCGAGGCCGTTGGTTACGATGATTCATCATGGGGAACGATGCCTGTCCCGGGAATGTGGGAACTCAATGGCTACGGCGATCCTATTTATGTCAACATCGGTTATGGCTGGCTCGGACATTACAGGAACAACCCTCCTTTTGTCCCGGTTGAGCAGAACCATGTCGGCCAGTACAGGCGTACGTTCAGCATTGATGCGTCCTGGGCCGGAAAGCAGGTCTGCCTGTGCATCGGCTCTGCTACTTCCAACGTCAGGGTCTGGGTCAATGGAAAGATGGTCGGCTACAGTGAGGACAGCAAGCTTGAGGCTCGCTTCGACATCACCAGGTATGTCAAGCCGGGAGAGAACCTCATCGCCCTGGAAATCTACCGCTGGTGCGATGGATCCTACATCGAGGATCAGGATTTCTGGAGATTCTGCGGCATCGCCCGCGGTGTGAATGTCTACACCCGCGAGACCGAAAGAATCGAGGATGTGAACATCATCGCCGGCATGGATGGAGCCTACACTGTCAAGGCCCAGGTCACTTCTGGAGTGAAAGCTCTTGATTTCGAGATTGTTGACAGAGATGGCAAGGCTGTTGCCTCCTTCTCGGGTGTTCCTTCAAGGCAGGCTGACGGCACTTATTCCGTCTCATGCGCCGGCAAGGTCGCATATCCTGAGCTCTGGAGTGCAGAGACTCCTGTGCTTTATTCCCTCAATGTCAAGGCTTCCGGAAAGAAGGGACTTGCAGAGAGCACTTCCGTGGACTTCGGATTCAGGACTGTCGAGATCAAGGATGCACAGCTTCTTGTCAATGGCAAGGCTGTCCTGATCAAGGGTGCTGACCGTCACGAACTCAGCGAGGATCATGGCTACGCGGTCACCGTCTCTGAGATGATCGAGGACATCAGGATAATGAAGGATCTCAACATCAATGCAGTACGAACCTGCCACTATCCTGATGACCCGGTATGGCTCTCACTCTGTGACAAGTATGGTCTCTATGTCTGCGACGAGGGTAACATCGAGTCTCATGGCATGGGTTACGGAAAGGAGACCATCGCCCAGAGGCCTGACTACCTTGCCGCTCACCTTGCAAGGGATTCCAGGATGGTCATGAGGGACATCAACCATCCTTCGGTCATCATCTGGAGCATGGGCAACGAGGCTGGAAACGGAGAGAACTTCCACGAGTGCTACAAGTGGATCAAGGCTCATGATTCTTCCAGGCCTGTCCAGTACGAGAGAGGCGAGGATGACTGGGACAATGACATTACCTGTCCTATGTACGCATCGCCGGACTGGTGCGAGAAATACTGCCAGGACAATCCAAAGCGTCCTCTGATCCAGTGTGAGTATGCCCATGCGATGGGCAACTCGATGGGTAACTTCAAGGAGTACTGGGATCTGATCAGGAAGTATCCTAACTACCAGGGTGGCTTCATCTGGGACTTCCAGGACCAGGCAATCCGCTGGCCTTCGGACAAGGGTGGCACTGACTACATCCTGGCCTTCGGTGGTGACTTCAACAGCTATGATGGATCGGACGGATCGTTCAACTGCAATGGCGTCATAGCTGCAGACAGGTCTTACCATCCTCATTCCTATGAGGTCCGCTACCAGTACAGGAATATCCTCACGTCTGCAGTCGATGCTGCTTCAGGCAGGCTCAGTGTCTACAATGAATTCTTCTTCAAGGATCTCAGCCAGTACAGGATGGAGTGGAGCCTCGTTGTCGATGGTGTCGCTGCCAGGACCGGCGTTGTGGAGAATCTTGCTGTCGCTCCTCAGTCAGCCGCAACGGTTGACATTGCGGTCGGTGAGATTCCTCAGACGGATTGCGATGTCTTCATCAATGTGAAATATGTGCTCAAGGAGGCTGATGGCCTTCAGGAGGCAGGAAGCGTCGTTGCCTATGACCAGATCCTGGTCAGTGAGGGGACTGCTCCTGCATTCGTTCCTGGTTCGGCTGCTGTGAAGGACAATGTGCTTGGATATTCATTGACAGAGGGCAGTCATGTCTTCTGTGGTGTGTTCCATGCTCCTGAGGCTGCTCCTGGCAGGGTTACCGCTTGGGAGGCTGCCTTCTCCAGGGAGTCGGGTGCTCTCTGCAGCTACAAGGTCAATGGCGTCGAGATGATCAGCGAACCGCTTCTCCCTGAGTTCGGAAGGGCTCCTGTCGAGAATGACATGGGAGCCAGGATCGATGAGAAACTTGCTGCCTGGAGGTATCAGGAGTTCAAGGTCAAGTCAATGACGGTCGATTGTCAGAATTGTGCAGCCGGCGGTGCTGCCAAGGTTGAGGTCGAGTATCTTCCTGTCGCTGATGGAGCTGCAAAGGTCATCATGAGCTATGAGATCCTTCCTGATGGCTCGATCAAGGGCTGTGAGGCGATGAAGGATGCTGGCAAGCTTGCTTCTGCTCCTGTCCTCTTCCGCTATGGAATGAAGTTCGCCATGCCTGGACGCTGGTCTGAGCTTGATTTCTATGGCAAGGGTCCTTGGGAGAACTATTCGGACCGTAATTCCGCTGCCATGGTCGGAAGGTATCGTCAGAGTGTCAATGAGCAGTACCATTATGGTTATGCGCGTACGCAGGAATCAGGCACGAAGACCGGCATGAGGTTCTTCCGCATCCTTGACACAAAGGGTACCGGCCTTGAGATCACTTCAGATGTGAAGTTCTCGGCTTCTGCGATTCCGTTCTCGATCGCTCAGCTTGATTGCGTTGAGCACGGTGACAAGAAGGGCAAGGCTGACAATGACCACATGCATGGCGAGGCTCGTCATTCGCTGAATCTCAAGGAGGCTGCTCATGAGAATGACAGGTCGAATGGTACCACCTATGTCAATTTCGATCTTGTGCAGATGGGTGTCGGTGGAATCAACTCCTGGGGTACCTGGCCTCTTGCGAAGTATCAGATCCGCCCGGAGGAAAGGTCGTTCAATTTCGTTCTCCGTCCTGTCTGCAGATAGGACTGGAGAACGTCTGGATAAAATGAAGCAGGATGGCCGATCGGCCATCCTGCTTCTTTATTGAGAGCGACTGTCTGCTAGTAGTTGTTGAGAGGGCGTCCGGCGGTGAGGTTGTGAACCTTGCGCTTGACGTTGTCGAGGATGGCCTTGTACTCGGCAGCACCTTCCTCTGTGACACCATTGACGACATCGGCATACTTTGCGACTGCATTGAGGACGATGTCGATGAGCTCGACGATGTCAGTCATGTCCTTCTCCACGAATCCGCGTGAGGTGACTGCAGGGGTACCGATCCTGAGACCGGAAGTCTTGAATGCAGAGCGGCTGTCGAAAGGAACCATGTTCTTGTTGACGGTGATCTCTGCCTTCTCGAGCTCCTTCTCAGCCATTCTGCCGGTAACCTCCGGGAACTTGGTCCTGAGGTCGATGAGCATGAGATGGTTGTCAGTGCCTCCGGAAACGACCTTGTAGCCCTTTGACATGAAGGATACAGCCATCGTCTTGGCGTTTGCGAGGACCTGCTTCTGGTAGGTTACGAATTCAGGCTGCATTGCCTCGTAGAATGAGACTGCCTTTGCTGCGATCACGTGCTCGAGTGGACCACCCTGTACGCCAGGGAAGACGCTTGAGTTGAGGATTGCGCTCATCTTCTTGATCTCGCCCTTTGGAGTGGTGATGCCCCATGGGTTGTCGAAGTCCTTTCCGAGGAGGATGATGCCTCCACGTGGGCCACGGAGAGTCTTGTGTGTGGTTGAGGTTACGATGTGTGCGTACTTGACAGGGTTCTTGAGG
>JAGHSC010000170.1 GCA_018066065.1 Candidatus Cryptobacteroides faecihippi | reverse complement strand
GTCGATGCGGATCCATCCGAGTGGGTGGAGGGAGTAGATGCTTGAGCTTCCGCAGTTGTGCTCGATTGACTGGGTACCGTCCACTGTCGCCCTCCATTCGTGGCGGTCGGCTGAGCGGTATTCAAGGTTGAGGTCGTAGAAGCCTGGCTTGACGATGTCCACTGTCCATCTTGCAACAGTTCCCCCAGCCATCCTGGCGTTGGCCTTGGTCCTCCATTCTCCGAAGTTCTCCATCCAGCCGGCGCGGATGACCTCTGCGCCTTCGACCTTTGCGGATTCGATCGGGATGATTGTCTCCAGGACAGGGTCGACTGCAGCCGTGCTGTCGATGTCAAGTTCGCCTTCCGGGGTGAGTTCGATCACACCGGCCATCTCGTCAGGGCACCTGACAGGTACGTCGATGCAGAGCCATGAGCCTTCCTTGCTGAACTTGAGCTTCCTGCCGCCATCAATCCTGACGGACTTGATTGCATTCCTGACGCCCGGCACGTAAAGCTTGCCGTCTGAAGGCCAGTCGAAGATCGTGAGATAGACCTTTCCGGAGTTGACGACAGCATCTCCCCATGCCAGCGAGTGCAGCCATGGAGATGGCTCAGCCATGTAGATGGCCCTTGGATGTCTCTTTACCCATTCTCCTGCCTTGCGGAGTGCATCTGCAGCCTCCGGGACGACCTTTCCAGTCTTGTCAGGGCCGACATTCATCATGAACGTACCTCCTCTCGCAACAGTGGAGACAAGGGTCTTGAGCACATATTCAGGGGTCTTGAACCTGTGGTCTGCCTTGGAGAAGCCCCAGCCTACCTGGGTGACGTCGATGCCTTCCCACCTGCCTGGGGTGTTGACTGCAGGGACTTCCATGTCGCCGAGGGTCTCGTAGTCGCCCATGCCGTTGCCGACGCGACTGGAAACAAGCGCATTCGGCTGATTCTTCTTCACGATGTCCACAAGCTCCCTGGAGTACTCTGCTCCCATCTCTGCAGGTGTGTCGAACCAGATCAGCTCGATGTCTCCGTACTTGGTCGTGATCTCCTCGACCTGAGGGACACACTTGGCCCTGAAGTACTCTTCGAATGAGACAGGGCGGCCTTCAGCATCGGTCTGAGGACCTCTTCCTCCACCCGGTGCGGTCCAGTCCTGGAACTGGGAGTAGTAGAATCCGATTCCGATGCCGTTCCTGTGGCAGGACTCGGCAAGCTCTCCGATGAGGTCACGTCCGAAAGGAGTGGCGTCGGCGATGTTGAAGTCGCAGGCGTCGGACTTGAACATCGCGAATCCCTCGTGGTGCTTGCTGGTGATGATGATGTACTTCATTCCAGCGTCCTTGGCCAGACCGACGATCTCGTCCGCATTGAATTCTGATGGATTGAATGTGGCTGCCTCGGCCATGTACTCATCGACCGGGATACCGGCCTGGTTTTCGTTCATGATCCATTCCGCGTTGCCGTAGTAAGCCTTGCCCTTCCATTCGCCCTCGAGCTTCGAGTAAAGTCCGAAGTGGATGAACATTGCATAGTTTCCGTCGTCGAAGAGGACGTCCTGGACGGACTTTCCTTCCTTGGCTGCAATTTCCTGGATTTCATCCTGTGTGAGGGTGATTGCTTTCTCCTGGGGGGCGCTGCATCCTGCCGCAAGCATCATTGCAACGGCGAGGGTTGATCTGGTTATGGACTTCATGATAAAGTGGTTGTCAGTGTCATTGTGCA
>JAGHSC010000246.1 GCA_018066065.1 Candidatus Cryptobacteroides faecihippi | reverse complement strand
CCAGATCCTAAGTCTGGCTTGTCTACCAATTTCAACACGCCCGCAAAACCTTCCGGCGAGAGGATGGGATGATGTACATAAGTCCTCACATGAAGCACAGGCCTTGGGAAGCTGCCTTCGCCTCAAGGCCGAAAGGATTGCAAATATACTTACAAAATCTAAATCTGCAAACTCCTGAGCCTCACGCCCGGACCTTACTTCCTGATGGTGATGCGCCCCTGCGGCTCGGCATAGCTCGCCGGGATGACCCCTCCAAGACTCTCGGTGATGTACTTTTCCAGCACCTGGATGTCCGCAACCCCGGTGTCTGTCACCTTTACACCCTCCAGCACTGCATAGCCATCGCCATGCTCCTTCAGGAGGAATGAAAGACCTGAGACAGTGTACATCCTGTCAGGATCGACAGGCTCGTACACACCCTGGGCATTCTCGATCATCACATTGCTGACCCTGCGCTGCTCCCCGGAGAATCCGGTGAACATCATGCCCGAATCTGTCGTGACAGGAGAATCCACAGAAGCATCGATCTCGAACTTGATGCCCGACACCTGAAGGAATCCACCATACTCGATCGGCAGGGCGTAGGCAGAGAACTCCAGAGCATCCACAAGCTGACGCCCGCTGATCTCCCCGACAGCGACAGTGTTTCCGAAAGGGAAGACTGTGAATATGTCGTTGAAGGTGACTTTTCCCTTATGGATAGGACCGCGGACAGAACCGCCACCCATGATTGCGATCTCTGTCTTCATCGCTGCCCTGATGGCATTGACGCAGAAGTCCCCCAGACCCATTTCCTGGAATCTGACCGCGCGAGGCATGTCACCCAGCGCGAGAGGAAGCTCCTCCACGCATGAACCGATAGGCCTGGTGCCCTGCTTGTCGTACTCCGCCTTGACCTTGCTGAGCACGGCCGCAACCTTCTCGTCTGCGACCTTGACACTGTCCCTCGGGATGAGCTCGGTCCTGATGCTTCCATCCGTCCCGATGGTCATCTTGCCGAAGTTCTGCAGGTACTCACCGGTGGAGGAAACGAGCATCTCCTTGCCCGCCTTGTTCCTTATGCGCCTCTCCGGAACCGAGCTGTGCGAATGGCCGTCGAGGATGACGTCGATCCCGGAAGTCCTTGCAGCGAGCTGCCAGGAATTGATCTCCGTCGCGACCTCGTCGTCCCCAAGATGCGAGATGACGACCACGTACTCCGCTCCTGCCGCACGCGCCTCATCGACATGATGCTGGACCACGTCGTAGAAATTGTAGGTGCAGAGAGAGTAGATCATGTTGCCCTCCTCATCCTGGAAGTAGGACGGCATCGAAGACACGAAGCTGTAAGGAGTCGAGACACCGACGATCGCAACGTCCACATCCCCGAACGAGAACATCTTGTAAGGCGCATACATCAGGTCGCCGGTCTTGAGACTGATCAGGTTGCAGTCCACGATCTCCGCATCCAGCTTCCTGGAAAGCTCGGCAAGGCGAGCCATTCCGTAGTCGAATTCATGGTTTCCCAGCGTGACGGCATCGTAGCCGACAGCGTTCATCATCTCCACGATGTATCCGCCCTTGGAAGCCGCACCGAGGCTGCCTCCCTGCACATAGTCACCGGCAGAGACCAGAAGCACGTTCGGCGTCTCCTCCCGGATGCTCTTCTTGAGCGTAGCCATGTAAGGATACCCATCGACATGGCAATGGGCATCGTTGTCATAGAGTATGACGATCGGGCTGGCCTGCGCCTGTGAAAGGTGCTTCGGGCTGCAGCCTGCAGCGATCATGATGAAAGCCGCTGCCGCGGCAGAGAGTGAGAGGATTCTTTTCATGACGTTGATTGTGTCTGGTTTGGATGCAAGGTAGTGATTTTTCCCTTATTATTATTCCTAAATTTGCGAAAAAAGAATCTGATATGAAAGTGATCCTTACCGGCGCTACCGGCTACGTGGGCGAGGGCGTGCTGCTCGCCATGCTTGATGACGAACGCATCGAGAGAGTCCTCTCCGTGGGACGCAGGCCCTGCGGCCATGAGCACCCCAAGCTCGAGGAATATGTGCTCCCGGACCTGATGCGGCTCCAGGCAGGCGACCCAAGGCTCGAAGGCTACGATGTCGTCTTCTTCATCGCAGGCATCACCTCGGTCGGAACCCCACGTGACACCTACCGGATCATCAGCCATGACATCCCGGTCCACTTTGCCTCCATCATGCCGGACAAGGAACGAATGACATTCATCTATCTTTCCGGAGCCGGAACCACAGCAAAGGGAACCCAGGAATGGCAGAAGGTCAAGTCCTCCACCGAACTCGAGACACAGGCGATGGGCTTCCGCCACGCTTTCGGATGGAGACCGATGCTGATGAAACCCTACCCGGGCCAGAAGAACAGACAGCTGCGCGCCCAGAAGGCGGCCCTTGTCCTGCATCCGCTGTTCAGCCTCTTCGGCTGCAGCTGCACGATGACCCAGATGGTTGACGCGATGTACCGCGTCTCGACGGAAGGCTACGGCAAGAAAAACCTTGAGCCGAAGGACATCGTCAGATGCGCCCGCTAGCCCTCCTCGGGGCCGTTCATGTAGGATTCCAGCTCCTTCCTTTCCTCCTCGTCAAGCTCCTCAGGGTCGCTGCCTGAATATTCAAGCTCGGCCTTCTTGCTCTCTATGGCAGCCTGGGAAGCCTCGTTCTGCCGGAGCGCATTCTCCACGCCGCGGTCGAAGATGTTGTGGATCGCGTTCATCAGGTTGAAGCGCAGCCCGTCCACCTGCTCCTCGAACACCGGAACATCGGTTGACTTGTACCTGGCCTTGCCGAGCTTCCAGCGCCAGTCGTCGAACGTGCCGCTCAGGTTGACACCGAACCTCATCGGGATCGGAGACTTGAGGGCTGAGATGTGGTACTTGAAATTCTGGTCGAATCTCTGCGTTCCATCCAGCGCAATCGTGTACCTGTCCACCTTCAGGATGAACGGGAAGACCTCCAGCTTGTCGTCACGGATGATTCCGCGGACAGACATCCTGTCGATCGCACTGGAATCCCTGTCCTTGAACCTCAGCGTCTTGCGCAGCTTGTTGAGGCTCTCGCTCTCGGCGAGGGAAAGGTCCCTGCCATCGATCTTGATCATTCCGCTGATGCTCGGCATGATGATGTTCATCGCCGTGTCGATCGAGGAAGTCGCCGCAATCTCGCAGTCGAGCAGGCCCTTGAATGCCTGGAGCATCGGCACGATGCTGTCCACGGCAGGGAAGAGCTGGATCACCTTCTCCGCCGTGATGTTGGACAGGGTCAAGTCGAATCCGGCCCTCAGGTCCTTCTTCGTCCTCGTGGAATAGAAGCCCTCCAGGAAGACGTCGCCCATGTTGGTCATCGCCATCGCATTCGTCAGCTGGAGGCATCTCTCCTTCATCTCGATGTCGGAAGCAAGCCACGAAGTCTCCATGTCCGAGTACTTCAACGTGCTGGCATTGAGCGAGACCTTCGCGTCCAGGTTCGCCGGGATCACGAGCAGGGAAGTCTCCGGAACGGAATCCAGGACGGCCTGCTCCCTGATTGCATTGAGGTACTCGGTGTCATCTGAAGCGAAGATTGCCCCCTTGCTGCCTGAGTCCTCGTACTTGCTGCCGGCACTGGCCGCAAGGATGATCTCGTTGAGGTCTATGAAGTCGGAATTGATGTCGAGATTCAGGTTCAGTGTGCCTCTCCTGGATGTCATCGCCCGCTTCAGCCCACTGACCGAGCCGGTTGCGGACACGTCGGACGAACCGGACTCGATGCGTACTCCGGAAAGGTCGATCCTGTCGTTGGTGAACCTGCCCTCAAAGTCCTTGACACGGTTGTCAAGAGGGAAGTACGGTGTGATGAGCGAGCAGTCGGCAAGCTTCAGCTTCCCTGAAAGGTCCCAGTTGCGGTAGTACTCCATGATGGATTCTCCAAGCTGGATGTGCAGGTCCTTCTTCTCGAAATCCTTCTCCGAAAGGTAGTCGGGGATGGCTCTCGAACTGAATGCCTTGATGAAGAGGGAATCCTTCGGCACGCCAGGGTAGACCTTCTGCAGGGAGTCGACCAGCTGCTTCCTCCTGGCCTTGTTCTCGGGCTTGGCAGGATGCGCAGCGACACTTGCGCTCAGACCGTCCGCCGTCACGCGGTTCGCCCCGGCACGGATGGTGACCCTCTCGTTGCTGCTGCTGAGGTCAAGGTACGGGACCATCTGCCTCCCGCTCTTCTTCCTCCGGATCTGGAACACGTTTCCGGACTCCCTGACTCCGATGAAGTTCAGGTCCAAGTCCATGATGCCGACGGAGCGGATGTCAAGGTGGCCATGGATCGGATGGTTCGACGCATCGCCGTCAATCTTCTCGTCGGCGTTGTGTGCAGTATGCTGATTCCCGAGCCTCTGATGAATGTTGATGCCCCGTACTCGGCGGAAAGGCTGTCCACCGTGGCGGCAAGCCCTGTGTGCTGATGGCTGCTCTCCTGATGCCCGCTCTCGTGCCCGGAATGTGAATATGCGCCCAGCGTGACTGCGGTGCGTCCAAGGTGGGCGTTGATCGAGTCGCGGGAGTCCCTTATGTCGCTTCCGTTGCTTCTGATGTCGCAGTTCAGTCCCAGGTCGGAGAAGTTCCATGGATCCAGCTGCGAAAGCTTGAATGCTCCGCCTATCCTTCCGTCCAGGTCGCCGTGGGCATCGAACCCGAGGCTGTCGGGGATGAACCTTGCCAGCGAGTCAAGTACTGCATGGAGGTCGCCGTCGACTGAGAATGTCGGATCGTCTCCGAGAAGATCTTCCGAGCTTGCCTTCATGGATATTCCGAAACCATTGATGCTGAAGCAGAAATCCTTGACGTCGGCCTTGAGCCTTCCGTTCTCCGAGACAGCATCCGCATCGAGGTCGAACCGCCCCTTCTCTCCGATCCCGCGCCAAGAGACTCCCGCGTCCGGGACCTCAAGATGCACGGAAAGCGGAGGCAGGCTCCTTGTCTCGCTGATGTAGAACCCGTCGCAGCTGGCATCGAGCGAGATTACCGCATCGGTCCCAAGATTCCTGAGCACCGGGAAGTTGCTGGCCAGGAAGTCGGTGATCTCCTGGACCTTCTCCTTCTCGATCGAAGCATTCGCCTTGATGTAGGTCGAGTCTCCCGAGAGGTCGGCAAGGGCATCGGCCTTCAGCTGCAGAGTCGCCAGCTCGGCCTTCATGTTCCTGATCTGGAAGAACTTGCGCCTGAAATCCGGGACCAGCTCGGCATCGATCCCCAGAGGGAGCTGCATCCTTCCCGCACCCTTCATGGCGAGGTACAGCTTCGAGCGGAGGCCGAGGTCGAAGTGGGAACCGCGGTCCCTGATCGCGAGCTCGTCCATCCCGATGGCCAGGGTGTCGGCCGGCAGCCTTCCTCCAAGGAACATAGAATCGACCCTGAATGAAAGCTTCTCGACTTCGCCCTTTTTCGGGGAATACCTTCCTCCCAGGGTCATCTCCTTCATGAATATGCTCCCGGAGATGGTGTCCTTCTTGTTGAAGTAGATGGCAGACGGCCTGTCCTCAAGGCTTATCTTTCCGAGGGAGAGATATGGGATGGCCACTTCGGATGAATCCTCTTCCCCGGACGGGGATGTCCTGAACATGTTCCAGTCGGCGGCAGTGCTGTCGTACTGCCTTAGGAATATCCGCGGGTGGCTGAGACGTGCCTTCCTGACCCTTATCCTTCCAAGAAGGAGGGAGACATAGTCGACCGAAAGGTCGAACCTGTCGAAGTGCGCCAGTGTGTCGGCTTCCTCGGCCCTTCCGGGCTCGGACATGAAGCTGGAGAATGGCGACAGGGAGTCGTAGGCCGCGAATCTGTCGTGGGGGTAGGTGAGTGAGAAATCCTCGATCGAGACGTTCAGGTTGGGGAAGCTCCGGAACATCGAAGCGTCGATCCTGGAGAACGAAAGCCCGCCGTCCACATATTCGGAGGCCAGCCTGTGCGCGGCCCTGTCGAGAAATGACGGGCTGAGGATGAGCTGCAGGGCGACGGTCAGTACCGCCCACAGGCCCGCAACGGTCCACAGGACTCCCTTGAGGATGCCCTTGCGGCCGTGTGGCTTCTTCTCTGTGGCTGGTTTCTCTCCCATTGTTCTGAATCTACAGCAGAGACAAATATAAATAAAAAAGCGAACCGTGTGAACGATTCGCCTAAGTTTGATGCTGCAGGAGGAATTACTGCTCGTCCTGAAGCTGGAGATGCTGAACATAAATTGCCTTCATCTTCGCAGCCCTCTTGATTACTGAAGGCTTCTCGAAGTTCTTGCGGGCGCGAAGCTCACGGATAGCACCGGTCTTCTCGAACTTTCTCTTGAATTTCTTAAGAGCTCTCTCGATGTTCTCGCCTTCCTTGATTGGAACTATGATCATGACTAATTTACCACCTCCTTTTTCTTAAGCGGGTGCAAAGATAGGAAAAAAATATTAATTTTGTCAAAACAGAAATGTTATTTAAAGATGGACAGTCCTTTTCTCTATAATAAGTATGTGACCGGGCAGCGCTTCATCGGAAGGAAGGAAGACTGCTCGATCCTTGGCAACCTGCTCTCGCAGGGCGAGAATGTCGTGCTTTGGGAGCCATTTGGAACAGGTAAGAAATCGATTGTCCATCAGGTGCTTACGCGCATGAAGGTTTCGGCTGTGAAGTTTGTCGCCGGGACGATGACCGTGCTTGACATCCGTACCAACGAGGCTTTTGTCCGCAGGCTTGGGTCGACGGCCATCAGGATGATGGCTTCCACTCCGGAGGCTTTCGAGGAGATTGTCGCCAAGTACCTTTCCGGCACGCATTTCGTCTTCGACCGCAAGGCCTTTGCCGACCGTGACGAGATCCTTTCGACCAACTGGGACCTGGATGACAATGACTTCAGGGCTGTGCTGAAGCTGCCTTATCTCCTGGCTTCGGAGAGGCAGGAGAGAGTCTTCATGATCGTCGATGAATTCCAGAATGTCGACCTGACCGAGGACGGGGAGAAGATCTTCCGCATCATGCAGGAGGTCATGGATGAGGCCCGCTCCCTGGGACTCGGGAACTTCTCTTACATATTCCTTGGGTCGCAGGTGAATGCTATGGCTGACATCTTTGTCAGGCGCCACTTCTTCTACCGCCGCGTGCAGAGGCTTCAGCTCAGCAAGGTCGATGAGAGGGAAATCGTGGAGCATGTCATCAAGGGCTTCCTTTCGAGCGGAAAGGTCGCCGACAGGGACCTGATCAGCGGGGCGTGCCGTCTTCTTAAGTGCAACCTGTTCTACATCAACCATTTCACTTCAATCAGCGATTCTCTGTCCAAGGGCTACATCATGGAGCCGGTGATGCTTGAGGCGCTCCAGACTCTGCTTGCGATCCACACCGGACGCTTCGTGTCGATCATGAATGACCTGACAACCTTCCAGGTGAGCCTTCTCAAGGCCATCCTTGATGGCTACACCAAGTTCAGTACGGCCGAGGTGATCAGGAAGTATGCGCTGAATTCCTCGGCGAATGTGCGCAGGCTGAAGGATGCCCTGATGAAGAAGGAAATCCTGACCTTCGAGGGAGCGGATGAGCGTCCTGTCATCCTTGACCCTCTCTTTGAGTACTGGCTGAAGAACAACTACTTCAAGAAGAAATGATGAAGAGGAAGAAGATCGTCCTGCTCACCGGGGCAGGCGTCAGCGCCGAGAGCGGGCTGACGACCTTCAGGGATTCGGGTGGCCTGTGGGGCAAGTATGACCCGATGGTGGTTGCTTCCGACGAGGGTTGGGCCAAGGATCCCGGCCTTGTCCTGGAATTCTACAATGAGCGCCGCAGGGCCCTGAGGGATTGTTCCCCCAATGCTGCCCACCGGGCAATCGCTGCCCTGGAAGACCGCTATGATGTCACTGTCATCACCCAGAATGTGGACAATCTCCATGAGAGGGCAGGCAGCACGCGCATCATCCACCTGCATGGCGAGCTGACCAAGGTCCGCCCGGAGAATGGAATCTACGACCGCACCTATTCGGAGAGTGAGGTCTTCGACATCGGCTACGGAGAGGTTTCCCTTGGGGACCTTGCTCCGAATGGCAGCCAGCTTCGCCCGCACATCGTCTTCTTCGGGGAAGCTGTGCCGAAGATCGAGAAGTCCATCGATGCTGTCGCCGGGGCGGACATCCTCCTGATCGTCGGCACTTCGCTGGCTGTCTATCCTGCTGCCGGGCTCTACCGCTATGCCGGGAATGACACGCCGATCTACATCATCGATCCGAAGAATGTCAATGTGCGTGACCCCCGCGTGACCCACATACGTGCCGTTGCGACGGAAGGAATGGCCAGATTTATGGAAATCCTTGAGGGATAGTGCAAATAATTTTGCGGATTCTGGGATTTTACCTATTTTTGCACTCCATTTCGTGGCCGTGGAGCTCCAGAAGTTCCGTGCAGTTGTACGGACGCTTGCGGCTGAAACTAATAAAGTTTTGTTTTTTTATGTACGCAATTGTTGATATTGCTGGACAGCAGTTCAAGGTTGAGGCTGGAAACGAGATCTTCTGCAACCGTCTTGCGGCTGCCAAGGATGAGACCGTTGAGTTCGACAAGGTCCTGCTGATCGACACCGACGGGCAGATTCAGCTCGGTAATCCTTATGTAAAGGGTGCAGTTGTCAAGGCTACCGTCCTCGAGGACGATGCAAAGGCTGACAAGGTACTCGTTTTCAAGAAGATCCGCCGCAAGGGCTTCCAGAAGTGCAATGGCCATCGCCAGAAGCTTTCCAAGATCCGCATCGACGCAATCGCTTAATTTCAAAGAGTAGAACACTATGGCACACAAGAAAGGACAATCAAGTTCAAAGAACGGTCGTGAGTCTCAGTCAAAGAGACTTGGTCTCAAGAAGTTCGGCGGTGAGGTCGTAAAGGCTGGTAACATCATCGTCCGCCAGAGGGGTACAGTCCACAATCCTGACAAGAATGTCGGTATGGGCAAGGACCACACTCTTTATGCACTCGTTGACGGAACTGTAAAGTTCACCAGGAAGAAGGAAAACAAGTCCTACGTCTCGGTTATCCCTTTTGAGAACTAGACTCGGAGGTTGATAGATTAAAGAGGGCTGGCTTCGAGTTCATCGTGCCTGTCCTCTTTTTTTTGAATATTCAAGAACAATAACAGATATGCTGACACTTAAGACGCTTCGTGACGATCCTGAGAAAGTGATCGCGAAGCTTGCAGTAAAGAATTTCGATGCAAGGGCAATCGTCGAGAAGGTCCTTGAACTCGATACCAACAGAAGGAATCTCCAGACGGAGAGCGACCAGCTCCTTGCGCAGCAGAAGCAGAAGGCCAACCTTATCGGAGGTCTCATGAAGGCTGGCAAGAAGGAGGAGGCTGAGGAGGCCAAGAAGGAAGTCGCTGAGCTCAAGGCTAAGTCTGCCGAGCTTCTCGCACAGGCTGATGAGAACAACAAGGAGCTTGAGGCTCAGCTTGTTCTCCTTCCTAACCTCCCTTGCGACCTCGTTCCGGAAGGAAAGGGCGCAGAGGACAACCTCGTCGTCAAGATGGGCGGCCCTGAGGTCCAGCTTCCTGAGAACGCACTCCCTCACTGGGAGCTCGCAAAGAAGTATGACATCATCGACTTTGACCTTGGTGTCAAGCTCACCGGAGCCGGTTTCCCTGTCTACAAGGGCAAGGGTGCCAAGCTCCAGAGAGCTCTCATCAACTTCTTCCTCGATGTCAACACCAAGGCTGGCTACAAGGAGGTTGAGCCACCGGTAGTTGTCAATGCCGCTTCAGGTTTCGGTACCGGCCAGCTTCCTGACAAGGAGGCTCAGATGTACCATGTCGGTCTCGATGATTTCTATCTCGTACCTACCGCTGAGGTGCCTGTGACCAACATCTTCAGGGATGTCATCCTTCAGAATGATGAGTGTCCTCAGAAGATGACGGCCTACACCCCATGCTTCCGCCGTGAGGCCGGTTCCTACGGCAAGGATGTAAGAGGTCTCAACCGTCTCCACCAGTTCGACAAGGTCGAGATCGTACGCGTCGAGAAGCCTGAGGATTCCTATGCAGCCCTCGATGAGATGGTTGCGCATGTCGAGAGCATCGTCAACGCTCTTGGCCTCAAGTACAGGATCCTCCGCCTCTGCGGTGGTGACATGAGCTTCACCTCTGCAATCACCTACGACTTCGAACTTTGGTCTGCAGCCCAGGGACGCTGGCTCGAGATCTCTTCAGTCTCCAACTTCGAGACCTACCAGGCCAACCGCCTCCACCTCCGCTACCGTGACGCAGAGGGCAAGACCCAGCTCTGCCACACACTGAACGGGAGTTCACTTGCACTCCCACGTGTCGTCGCTGCACTCCTCGAGGACAACCAGACAGAGGACGGCATCGTAATCCCAGAAGTTCTCCGCCCTTACACAGGCTTTGACAAGATCGACTAGTCAATCCTGATGGGTAGAAGGACTATCATCGGTATAGACCCCGGAACCAATCTTCTTGGCTTCGGGGTCATTGCTGTTGAAGACGGCAAGCCCCGCTTCGTTGACATGGGCGTCCTGGACCTCCGCAAGGAGAAGGATGCCTACTCGAAGCTGAGGCAGATCTTCGACACGGTCTCGGAAGTAGTGAAGACCTACCATGGGACGGAGATGGCTCTCGAGTCACCGTTCTACGGCAAGAACCCCCAGGTCATCCTCAAGCTCGGAAGAGCTCAGGGTGCCGCGATGATCGCTGCCCTCGAGCAAGGCCTTGAGGTCTGTGAATATGCGCCAAGGGAGGCCAAGCAAGCAATAACCGGCAACGGTGCGGCCTCGAAGGAACAGGTCTGTGTCATGCTGGAGAAGACTCTGGGTGTCGACCTGACAGTCGATCACCTGGATGCTACGGATGCACTTGCGATAGCACTCTGCCACTTCTACACCACTTCCAACCCACTGTCGAAGCTCAAGAGTTCCTCCAGCTGGGAAAAATTCATCCAGGCTCACCCTGACAGGGTCAAATAGCACTTTTTTTCGCCCGGAATGCGGGCGTCAGTTAAACTTTTCTCCATTCTTTCTGTCTAAGTGGCATTGGAAAAAGAAAGAAGAATTTTAATCTGACATGAACTTGAAAAGAATCATCGCCATGACTGCCGGCTTGTTGCTCGCATCGCTCATGGCATTTGCTCAGAGAGGACATTCGGTAAAGGCAGTCCTCGTCGATGCAGCAAACGGAGAACCGGTTGGCTTTGCAACGGTATCTCTCCAGAAAACGAACTCAGACAAGCCCTACAAGTACGTCCTCAGCAGCTCTGAAGGAAAGGCGCTCATAGAAGGTGTCGCTTCCGGAAAGTATGTCTTCAAGGCTGAGATAATGGGCTACAAGCCATTTGCGAAGGACATTGAAGTCAAGGGCGACCTCGACCTCGGTTCTTTGAAGATGGAGACCGACAAGGAAGTACTCGATGCTGCAAGCGTCTCGGCCACCGGCAATCCTATCATCATCAAGAAGGACACCGTCGAGTACAACGCCTCATCCTTCAAGACCACCGACAACGACATGCTCGAAGATCTTCTCAAGAAGCTTCCGGGTGTTGAAGTCTCTGAGGATGGAACGGTTACGGCCAACGGTGAGACCATCACGAAGATCACCATCGGCGGCAAGACCTTCTTCCTTGACGATCCTCAGCTTGCTTCCAAGAACCTTCCTGCCAAGATGATCGAGAAGATCAAGGTCGTGCAGAAGAAGTCCGAGCAGGCAGAGTTCACCGGAATCGATGACGGCAACGAGGAGACAGTGCTTGACTTGTCGGTCCACAAGGGAATGATGAACGGAGCCATCGGAAACGTTTCCCTCGGTGGAGGTCGCGATGTCCCTTCAGTGGGTACCGATGCTGACTTCCGCTACCAGGGTGGAGCCTTCGTCGGCAAGTTCTCCGAGAAGAGCCAGCTGAGCTTCATATTCAACGCCAACAACACCAACAACCGTGGCTTCAATGACATTGCCGGCGGCATGATGCAGGGCATGCGTGGAGGCGGTGGCGGCATGGGCCGTGGCCAGGGTGGCTGGGGCAACCGCAACGGTATCACCGAGTCTTGGATGGCCGGTCTCAACGGCGCATGGACTCTCTTCGACGACAAGATGGACATCGGTGGAAACTATGTCTACAACCGCTCGAGGACGACAGTCAAGGAGGAGAGCATGAAGAACACCTACCTTGAGGATGGCTCGATCCTGAATTACAGCAACAACGGCTACAACAACACCAATTCCAGCGGCAACCGCTTCGGAATGCGTCTCGAGCATAAGTTTTCCGACAAGACATCCATCCTCTTCCAGCCTCAGTTTGACTTCGGCAAGGGTGGCTACAACCAGTTCTCCGATTTCTCCACAGGGAGGATTGCAAAGGGTGCTTCCGCAGAGACGGCCATGAATGATGGCTACAGCAGGAACATCGGTGACAACCAGAACTGGAATGCAAGAGGATTCATGCTCTTCAGGCAGCGTCTTGGAATCCCTGGAAGGACGATTTCCCTGATGGGCAACTACAACTTCAGCCACAACACCCTCGATGGCTTCAACCAGTCGCTGACGAACACCTATGACCAGTTGACCGGCAAGCAGCAGGAATCCGTCAACCAGAGGATCGACCAGCTTTCCAACAGCTCATCCCTCTGGGGAAGAGTCGTCTACACCGAGCCATTGGGCAAGGGCTTCTACCTCTCTGCAAACTACAGCTACAGCTGGGGCAAGAACAAGTCCCAGAAGGACACCTATAACAGTGGACTCTACACTGACCCATCGATCTACAATCCGGTTGGCGAAAGCCTTGACGGTACCTATTCCAACAACATCGTCAACATCTACAAGAACCAGAGCGCGGGCTTCGACTTCCAGTACCAGAAGGACAAGCTCCATGCTCAGACCGGTCTGGCATTCACTCCGACCGACACTCACAACGAGACCAATGGAAAGGTCTATGACAGCAAGGTCGTGAACTGGGCTCCGTCTGCGATGATGTGGTATGACATCAATGACAACACGAATGTCCGTCTCTTCTACCATGGACGTTCACAGCAGCCGACAACCACTCAGCTCATGCCTGTTCCGGACAACTCCAACCCGCTGAACATCAATCTCGGTAACCCTGCCTTGAAGCCATTCTTCAACCACAACCTTCACAGTGAGTTCAAGATGACGAACAAGAAGAACTTCGCATCCATCAATCTCAATGTCGACGGTGGCTTCGTGCAGAATCCGATTGTCTCAACCCTCTGGTATGACAACAATGGTGTCCAGTACAACATGCCTGTCAACGGCCCTGGCTCTGGAAACATCAATTACAGAATGTTCTTCAATTCGCCGATTGCGAAGTCCAACTTCTCCATCTTCGTGATGAGCTTCGGCGGTTACAACTATTCTTCATCCTTCGTCGGTAAGAGTTCGTTCGACATGAGCAAGTATCTTGATTCCGAAGGTGTCTTCTCTGACTACGATGCCTTCATCAATGACTATCCTGACATGTCCAAGTCCGACAAGTTCACCGAGAACAAGACTCAGACCGTCAACCTTACCGAGAGGATCAGGCTGACCTACAGGAATGACATTGTTGAACTTACTCTCGGAGGAAGGACCAGGATGAACAAGTCTTGGTACACTCTCGAGAACGCCAGCAACCTTACTACATGGAACAACCAGGTCAACGGATCCATGAACTGGACCATCCCTGGCGGAATCACCTTCAAGACAGAGGCCAACTACAACTGGTACAATGGCTACACAACCAAGCAGGATGATGAGGTCGTCATCAACGTCGACATCCAGAAGCTCCTGTTCAAGGACAAGTTCACCCTTGCCCTGCGTGGCTATGACATCCTAGACCAGGCCAAGAACCTGACCGTCACAGACGCTTCCAACTACCATCAGGAGGTACGCAACAACACTCTTGGAAGGTACGTGATCCTCGCCCTTACCTACCGTTTCGGTACTTTCGGAAAGGGTGGTGCAAGAGGTGGAATGGGTGGCCCTATGGGAGGCCCTGGTGGACGTGGCCCTGGAAGACCACCTATGATGTAGGCTAGTCTTCTTCCTCGTCTGCCGGAACGGCATTGATGTAGGCACGCCACTTGGCAATCATCGACTCCATGTCCTCCGGGATCGTGGAGTCGAATTGTATCCACTTCCTTGTTCCAGGGTGTACGAAGCCTAGTGTCTTGGCGTGGAGCGCCTGTCGTGGACACATCTCGAAGCAGTTCTTGATGAATTGCTTGTACTTGGAGTAGATGGTTCCCTTCCTGATCTCTGATCCGCCGTAGCGCTCGTCATTGAAGAGTGGGTGTCCGATGTGGCTCATGTGGACTCGGATCTGGTGCGTCCTGCCGGTCTCGAGCTTGCATTCTACGACGGTGACGTAGCCGAATCTCTCAAGCACCCTGTAATGGGTGACGGCGTGCTTGCCTTTCTCGTCCTCTGGAGGATAGACCCTGAACCGTAGACGGTCGTTGGGGTCGCGCCCGATGTTTCCGTCGATGGTCCCTTCGTCCTCCTTGATGTTGCCCCAGACGACAGCCACGTAGCGCCTTTCGATCGAGTGGTCGAAGAACTGCTTGGCGAGGTCCAGCTGGGTTTCATCATTCTTTGCAACAACCAGGAGCCCTGAGGTGTCCTTGTCGATCCTGTGCACCAGGATGCCCATCCTTTCGTCCTCGGCCTCTGGACCTTGGGATATTCCAAGATGGTAGGAGAGGGCATTGATGAGGGTGCCTTCGAAGTGGCCATGACCTGGGTGGACAACCATTCCGGCCTGCTTGTTGACCACGAGCAGGTCATCATCCTCGTAGACGATGTTCAGTGGAATGTCCTGAGGCAGGATCTCGAGTCCGCGCCTTCTGTAAGGCATCACGAACCGGATCACATCTCCCGGGCGTATGATGAGGTTAGCCTTCGCGACCTTTTCGTTTACCCTGACGTAGCCTTCCTTGATGGCACACTGAATCCTGTGCCTGGAGGTGTCCTCAAGGTGACAGGCCATGTATTTGTCCACGCGCATCGGAGTCTGGCCGACGTCGACGTTGAGTCTGAAATGCTCGAACATTCCCTGCTCTTCGTCCTCTACGGTCTCCTCCGGTTCGTTGTAAAGAAGTTCCTCGTCCACGGCGTCCTAATTGTTGCTTTCTTCCTTCTTGTCGAGTGACAGGTAGATGCTGACATCCGATCCCATCAGGGTCGGTGCCTTGGAGTACATCGGAGACTGCTTGTAGACAACCGCATTCAGGCTGTCCGTGTAGGTCTTGATGTTGTTGTCGAAGACAACCTTCCTGACATTGAGTGAGTTGTCATGGATCGCGTCGATGGCTCTCATGTACTTCATTCCCTTGACGTCAGGGATGTAGGTGAGGTTGTCAGATGAATTGAGTCCGACCTCGAGGTCGATTTCCGTTCCGGATTCTATCTGTCGTCCAGGCTTGATCTCCCTGTTGCGGTAGATCTGGCGAAGCACGTTGTTCGTCGCGATGTCGTTGACATAGATGAGCTTGCCAAGAGCCAGTCCGCGTGAGTTCAGCTCGGCCTTTGCCTGCCTCATGGAGTAGCCCACAAGGTTCGGCATGCTGACCTTCTTGGAGTTCACTGCGTTGATTGTCAGGAGGATCCTCCTGCCTTTCTTGACCATTGAACCGGCCTTCGGGTTCTGGCTGTAGACAGCACCCTTTGCCATCTTCCTGACGAAGATCGAGTCGCTGACTTCAACCCTGAGGTTGAGCCTGGAGGCTTCGTGGCGGGCTTCCGAGACTGACATGCTCGTGAGATCCGGCACTGTCACGGACTGGCCATGATGTGTCAGGGCGTTGAGCAGCAGCGTCGCGGCTGTTATGAGTGCTATGAAGAACAGGACTGCGAGGATGATGTTCCTCACTACCCAGTTGCTGAGCAATCCTTGCTTTGTTTCTTTCTCTTCCATGTCAGTTATTGTTTCATGCCTTGTTGAAGAAGACCTGGAATGCTCCTTCCCCGAGCAAGGCGATGCCTATGATCATTACGATGATTCCTGCCACCCTGCTCACCCAGACCAGCGCGCTCAGGTTCAATGCATGACGCACCTTGCTGATTGCGTAGGAGAATGTGAACCAGTAGGTCATAGACCCTCCGGCAACTCCCAGGATGACAGGGAGTACCCTGAACCCACTCTCTGAAGCATCTACATTGAAGAATGCGAACAGGGCGAACATCACGAATGCCGCACCTGGATTCGACAATGCCGTCAGGACTGCCTTGATGTAGTCCCTTACCGATGCTCCGCTTCCCTCACCGTCGCAGGAAAGCTTCCTGAACGGATCCTTGAAGGCCATTGCCGCTCCCATTGCCGCAACGATGATGCCTCCAATCAGGTAGATCCTGTACTCGTAGGTCTCGATGAACGTCTGGGTCGCCGCGAGCGCGAAGATCGAGAGGGTAGCGTAGGATGTGTCGATGGTGGTCGCTCCGAGTCCTGTGAAGAATCCTGCCCTGTGTCCGTTGCTCAGTGACTTCTGGAGCACAAGGATCGCAGCCGGTCCGAGGGGAGCGGAAGCGCATATTCCGATAAGGAATGCTTTCAGGACATTCATCAGCATGGCGTGGAGGGCTTTTTCACCAGAGCCTTACTTGGCCCTCATGAAGATCTGTACAGGGCATCCGACGAGGTCGAAATGCTCCCTGAGCTTGTTCTCGAGGAATCTCTTGTACGGCTCCTTCACGTACTGAGGGAGGTTGCAGAAGAACGCAAACGCCGGGAACCTTGTAGGGAGCTGGGTCACGTACTTGATCTTCACGTACTTGCCCTTCCATGATGGTGGTGGGCACTCGTCGATCTCCGGCAGCATGGCCTCGTTGAGCCTTGCGGTCGAAAGCTTCCTCTGGTAGTTCTCTGAGACGTGGGCCGCAGAATCGAGAACGTCCATGATCCTCTGCTTCTTGGTGACGGAAGTGAAGATGATCGGAACGTCGTCGAATGGGGCGATCCTCTTCCTGAGAGCCCTTTCGTAGTCCCTCATGGTGTTGCTGTCCTTGATGAACAGGTCCCACTTGTTCACGACAAGTACGCAGGCCTTCCTGTTGCGGACGATGAGATTGAATATGCTCATGTCCTGGGCCTCCATGCCTGTGTTCGCATCGATCATCAGGATGCAGACGTCAGCCCTCTCGATGGCCCTGATGGAACGCATGACGGGGTAGAACTCAAGGTCTTCGTTGACCCTGTTCTTCTTGCGCATTCCAGCAGTGTCCACAAGCATGAACTCGTGGTTGAACTTGTTGTAGTAGGTGCTGATCGAATCCCTGGTCGTTCCTGCGACCGGGGTGACGATGTTCCTCTCCTCTCCGAGGAGGGCGTTTGTAAGCGAAGACTTTCCGACGTTTGGCTTTCCGACGATGGTGATGTGAGGCAGGTCAGGCCTGTCGTCGTCTTCCTGTGCAGTGTCTTCCGGAAGCAGCTTTGTCACCTCGTCCAGGAGGTCGCCTGTCCCGCTGCCGTTGGCAGCCGAGATGCTCCAGACCTCTCCGAGTCCCAGAGAGTAGAACTGATAGGTGTCGAAAACCTTGTCCCCGGAATCTACCTTGTTGACACAGAGGATTACAGGCTTCCTGCTGCGGCGCAGGATGTCAGCAATCTCTGCGTCGTAGTCTGTGATGCCTGTGGCTGCCTCGACCATGAAAAGGACCAGGTCAGCCTCCTCGATGGCGATGACGACCTGCTTGCGGATGGCTTCCTCGAACACGTCGTCCGAGTTGGTTGTCCATCCTCCTGTGTCGACCACCGAGAACTCTCTGCCGTTCCATTCGCATTTACCGTAGTGGCGGTCTCTGGTCACACCTGCTGTCTCATCGACGATTGCCTGACGCATGCCGACGAGGCGGTTGAAAAGTGTCGACTTGCCGACATTCGGCCGTCCGACGATTGCGACTAAACTCATTTCTTTCAGTTATTTAATCATCAATTGCTTCCGCCGGCCTTGCCTGGCGTCCGGAAGCGTGGAAGCTGCATCCACCGCAAGCTTCGCTGTAGTTGCCTGTGCAGGAGGCTTTCTCTTCCTTGCCTGTACAGCCCAGTCTCTCTCTCTCAAGCTCGTTCATGCACTTGATGCCGAGCCTGCGCATCTCCTTGTTCTTGCTGATCTCCGTCTCGGGAAACTCGCCGTCCTTTCGGAATATGATGTTGAAGCACATCCCGAAGACACCGAGCCCGATGATGAGTATGGCGGCAAGGAGCGTCTTCATCGCCTAGAAGATGAATTCCGTGCTGATCGGATCGTAGTGGTAGACCTTGCGGATGACTGATGAGAAGATGTCAGCCATTGAGACCACCTTGATCTTGTGGGTGTCAGCAGTTGTGCTGAGAGGAATTGTGTCAGTCACAAAGACTTCCTCGAGGCATGAATTGTTGATCCTGTCGTAGGCAGGGCCTGAGAGTACTGGGTGTGTTGCACATGCCCTGACGCTCTTGGCTCCCTTGCTCATGAGCACCTCGGCTGCCTTGCAGAGGGTTCCTGCTGTGTCGATGAGGTCATCCACGATGATGACGTTCTTTCCCTCGACGTCGCCGATGGCGGTGATGGAAGCAACGACATTTGCCCTCTCGCGGGACTTGTGGCAGATGATCACAGGACATGCGAGTGCCTTTGCGTAGGCATTTGCCCTCTTTGCTCCACCCATGTCAGGAGCTGCGATGGCGAGGTCCTCGATGTTCAGTGACTTGATGTATGGAATGAACACCTTGCTTGCGTAGACGTGGTCCACAGGAATGTCGAAGAATCCCTGGATCTGGTCGGCGTGGAGGTCACATGTCATGACCCTGTCGACGCCGGCTGCAGTGAGAAGGTTGGCGACGAGCTTTGCTCCGATGGCAACTCTCGGCTTGTCCTTCCTGTCCTGTCTTGCCCATCCAAAGTATGGCATGACGGCGATGACCTTGTCGGCGGAAGCTCTCTTTGCTGCGTCGATCGTGAGAAGGAGTTCCATGAGGTTCTCAGAAGGCGGGAAGGTCGACTGGAGGATGAACACTGTTGCACCCCTCACGCTGTCGTTGAAGGATGGCACGAATTCACCGTCGCTGAAGAGGGTCACATCACTTGCGCCGAGATGATAGCTCTCACCATCGCCGGCAAGCTTGTTAAGACCATCGATGACCTTGACTGCAAAATCCTTGGAGGCTCTGCAGGCAAACAATTCCATTCTGTGCTCTTTGTAGTACATGGTTTCGGAAAACTATATTGCTGTTTTTAAATATATTGCTGTATGTAGTCCAGTATCTCTTCCTTTCCTGCACCTGTCTGGGCACTGGAAGTGAACATCGGAGGCAGGGTCTCCCAATCCTCCAGGAGGATCCTCTTGTCTCTCTCCACCTGCGCCTTCAGCGCATTCGGCCCAAGCTTGTCACCCTTGGTGAATATTATCGCGAAAGGGACCCCGTTCTCACCAAGGCCGGTGAGGAAGTCCCTGTCGATCTTCGTTATGTCGTACCTGGAATCGATGAGAACGAACATCATCACCATCTCCCTGGAATTCTTGACATAGTCGTTGATCATCTTCCTGAGTTCCTCCCTTCCGGTCTTGGAAATCTTTGCGAATCCGTAGCCGGGAAGGTCCACAAGGTACCATTTGCCGTTGATCCTGAAGTGGTTGATGAGCTTGGTCTTTCCGGGTGTGGAAGATGTCTTTGCAAGCTTGCTGTTGCCGCAGAGCATGTTGATCAGCGAGGACTTGCCGACATTTGACCGTCCGATGAAGGCGAATTCGGGAAGCCTGAGAGATGGCTTCTGTCCTTCCCTCGTGCTGCTTCCTGCAAATACTGCTTCTGAAATGATCATATTGTGTCTCCCCGTAGAATCAATGTACAAAGATAGGGCATTTTTGTTAATTTTGTAGAGAATCAAGTCATAAGTAATGCAAAAGAATCACATGGATCTCCTCGCCTTGCAGGCCCGTCTCAAGATGGGCATCGAGTCCATGTTCCCGGACAGGGTCTGGGTCAGGGCGGAGATCAGCAGCATAAGCCGGCGGCAGAACGGCCATTGCTACCTGGAGCTTTGCCAGAATGAGTCAGGGACCGTTGCCGCGAAGGCCCGCGCGGTCATCTGGGCATCGCGCTGGAACTACATCGACCAGTACTTCAGGAGCGTCACCGGTTCATCCCTGGACTCGGGCATGGAGATCCTCGCCCGCGTCCAGCTTGGCTACCATGTCGTCTACGGCCTCACCCTCACGATCGACGAAGTCGACCCTGAGTTCACCCTCGGGGCCAACGAACGCCAGCGCCAGCTGACGATAGAGAGGCTCACGAAGGAGGGACTGATGAACTTCCAGAAGCAGCTCAGGCTCCCGCTCCTCCCTTATTCGCTGGCGGTCATCTCCGCCGGCAATGCGGCTGGCTACGGCGATTTCTGCCGCCATCTGCTTGACAATGAATATGGCTTCGTGTTCGACGTGCATCTCTTTGAGGCACTGATGCAGGGAGAGGGAGCACCTTCGTCGGTCATGTCTGCTTTCTCCGAGATCCTTTCCGCCAACCGCCATTTCGATGCCATCCTCATCATGAGGGGCGGCGGCTCGGAACTCGACCTCGCCTGCTTCGACGACTATGACCTGGCTGTCACGATCGCCCGCTGCCCGGTGCCGGTCTTCACCGCCATCGGCCACGAGAAGGACCATCATGTCGCCGACATGGTGGCATCCGCCTATGTCAAGACTCCGACTGCGCTGGCAGACCTGTTCCTTGACTGCTACATCGCAGAGGATCAGAGACTTGGCTCTTATGAGTCTCGCCTCCACATGGCCTTTGCCAACCGTCTCGCGAGGATGTCCTCGAACTTGGATATCCTCGAGTCGCGCATCCATCTTGCCTCGCGCGGAAGACTGCAGGATGCCGAACACAGGATGGACCTCCTCTCTGTGGGAATATTCAGAAAGGCAGGGGAGAGGATCACAGCGTCCTCGCATCTTCTTGACAGGCTTTCCGATCGTGTCCAGCATGCTGCCGGGAAGCAGGTGGACAGTGCATCACGGCACCTGGACAGGATCGAGTCCAAGGTTCGGCTTGGGGCGACATCTGCTCTGTCGGAAGCCTATTCCTTCCTGATGAAGGTCGAGACGAGGATCGAGACGACGGACCCGAGGAACATCCTGCGGAAGGGCTTTGTGCTCGCACTTGACCGTGATGGCGTCAAGATCGGCTCGGCTTCCGGCAGCAAGGTCGGAGACAGGGTTCAGATGATGTTCGCGGACGGTACCCTCAAGTGCGGTGTCGTCGAGATCGACCGCCGGAGCAATATCCCCGGCGAAGAAGATGGCAACGGATCCCCAATCATCTCCGGCTTGGGCTCATGACCTGCTGGAAACAACTGAAAATAAATGGAATACAAGAATATGGAACAGGAAAAGTTTGACTACACAAAGGCGGTTGCAGAGCTCGACCGTATTGCTGCCAAGGTGGAAGACCCTTCAACAAGCCTCGATGACATCGGAGCACTCGTGAAGCGCTCCAGGGAACTCATCGAAGCCTGCCGCAACTACCTCCGCACCGTCCGCGAATCCATCGATGGCGCCGAGTAGGGTCCTTGTCAATCAATCTTGAACTCGGCTATCTGCTTGTTCAGAGTGTCGAGTATCGAGAGCTTGAGGTCGTAGAGGGAATCGGAGATGTCGACCTTGTAGTAATGCGGGTTGATGAGACGTCTCTCAGACGGGCTGAAGTGCGCAAGGGTGTCGTTGTAGTAGGCCTTCTTCTCCATGAGGGTGTGAGGCTCCGCACAGCGCTCCCCATCCTTGATGACGTGGTGCTGGAGGATTCTCCAGGAATATGAGCCTGCGTCGAAGGTCTTGTACTTGTAGTGGTCCTGCTCATCGCAGATTGTGAACTGCTCTCCGGCCTCGATCTTCCTGGAGAGTTCGTCTCCGCGCAGACAGGTGACATCTGCCTTGTAGATGTCACCGAGGTCCGGATCCGTCTTGGTGATCCTGTAGGTGATCTGGAATCCAGGGTTGATCAGCTTGATCCTGTCCTCGGAACGCTTGAGCACAGGCTCTCCGTCGATCTGGACCAGCTTGTAGACATTGCCGAAGCAAGGAGCAGCCTTGCTTGTGGCGATTGCATCACCCACGCCGTAGCAGTCGATCCTCGCACCCTGGCGCTCAAGGTCCGTGATGAGATATTCATCAAGGGAGTTGGTCGCGAAGATCTTGCACTTGGTCATGCCGTGGGTGTCGAGGATCTTGCGCACCTTGATGGAAAGGTAGGCAAGGTCGCCGCTGTCCAGGCGGACACCGTAGCCATTAGGGTAGCTGTCGTCGATGCCGCACTCCTTGAATGAGCGTATTGCATTGAGCACTCCGCACTTGAGAGTGTCGTAGGTGTCGATCAGGAGAATCAGGTTCTCACCCCTGTGGGTGTTGATGTAGTCCTTGAATGCCTTGTGCTCGCCCTCGACGGTGCTGCCGTAGGAAGTGATGTAGCTGTGCGCCATGGTTCCGGTCGAGGCAACTCCGTTCATCGCTCCTGTGAGGATGTTGGAAGTGCTGGCGCAGCCTGCGATGATTGCCGCTTTCGCTCCGAAGGTGGCTGCCCATGGGCCATGCGCGCGGCGAGACCCGAACTCGCTGACCGGGCGGTCGGTTGCCCTGCAGACCCTGGATGCCTTGGTGGCGACTGCCATCTGGTGGTTCATGATGCAGAGCAGCGGTGTCTCGAGCACCTGTGCCTCGATCAGCGGAGCCTCCACAATCACGATAGGCTGGTTCGGAAACACGATCTCGCCCTCTCTCATGGCGTACACATTGCCGGTGAACTTCATGGTGGAGAGATACTTGCGGAATTCTGAATATTCATCCCCGGGGAGGAATTTCTCGTAGAAGCCAGGCTCTGCGCTGCCAAGGTTTCTGATGCACTCGATGACTTCCTCCGTGCCGCTGACGACAGCCCAGTTATTGTTTTCGGGTGCCTTGCGGTAGAAAAGGTTGAAGACAGCCATTGTGTCCTTCCTTCCGGTCTCGAAGAATGACTTTCCCATCGTGTACTGGTACTTGTCTGAGCAATATGAGATGTTGATCCTTTCCATTCGTGTTCGTTTTTGTAAGGTTGATGCTTCTTTATTGTGAAGTGTTTTTGTTCGTGTGGCTTAGAAGAGGAGGTCTTCCGCCTTGACCTTCGGCACATGGTGCGTCCCTTCCGCATCCCTGTAGTAGGCCAGTGACATGCCGGAATCCACAGGGACAGTGTCGACCTTCTCGCCGCTTTTGCCGATGGCAAGGACGCAGAGCAGCCTCATGTCCTTCGGAATCTCGAGCGCTTTCTCGATTCCCTCGCGGTTGAAGGCTCTGATGATCAACCCGTTGAGGCCCATGCTCACGGCCTTGAGCAGCATGCTCTGGAGCGAGATCCCAAGGTCTATGAAGAGATTCTGATCTTCCTCGGCGGAGCTTGCCACGAGGATGAATGCCTCTGGCTCTGTCCCCGGAAGCGGAAGGTGAAGCTCCGGAAGCCCGGCTCCCATCACGACGCTCTTCAGGATGGCATCTGCTTCAGGTCCCTGGGTTACCGGGCGGAAGCGAAGAGCCTGGCGGTTCCTGGCTGATGCAACCTTCGTGTTGACGGCGATGATCCTCTCTAGCTGCTGGATCTTGACCACATTGTCCTTCCTGTACCCACGGACGCTCCTGTTCCTTGCCAGAAGCGTGTCGATGGACGGATTTGAATATGCGGTCCTGCCCCCTCCACTGTTGATTTCAGCGTATCTTTTCTCCAGATAGTTGTCTGCCATGGTCTGTTTGTCCAGTGCCGTGTCCGCTTGCTGCGTCAGGCGTCGATGAATGTGGCCAGGAGCCTCCTTGCGGAATCCTCCGGGCCGGATG
>JAGHSC010000271.1 GCA_018066065.1 Candidatus Cryptobacteroides faecihippi | reverse complement strand
AGCTTCTGCTACATGCCAGGCTACGGAGTGAGCGAAGCCACAACCTCGCTCGTCGGACAAAGCCTGGGAGCCGGAAGGAAGCCGCTGGCAAAGCGGTTCACATGGATCAGCATCGGCATGGGTGCCTCCATGATGACGGTCTGTGCAGTCGCGATGTTCTTCGGAGCCGAATCGATCATGGCCATGCTGAGCACCGATCCGGACGTGGTCGCCCTCGGAGCGAAGTGCCTCAGGCTCGAAGCTTTCGCCGAGACTCTGTACGGTGTCTCGATCGTGGCCTACGGCGCATGTGTAGGAGCCGGTGACACACTGGTACCGAGTGCGATGAACCTCGTCAGCATGTGGATCATCAGGATCGGGCTGGCTCTGTTCCTCACACCGACGATGGGACTCATGGGCTACTGGATCGCGATGTGCATAGAGCTCAATGTCCGCGGCGCCCTGTTCCTGTACAGGGTGCGCGGAGACAGATGGATGAAATTCAAGTTAAAGACATCATAATATGGAAAAGATATCATCAAGGGAATTCGAGGGAGAGAGGCCTCTGTACAACATGCATGGCCTTGAGATCGAGGACGTCACCATCCACCCTGGAGAGTCCTCCGTCAAGGAATGCTCGCAGGTCGAGGCCCACGACAGCCGATTCGAGGGAAAGTACGTCTTCTGGTGCGGGAAGGACATCGCCGTCCGGAACTGCACCTTCGCCCCGAGCGCACGCTCGTCAGTCTGGCACACCGAGGGCATCAGCATGGAGGACTGCGTCGTCGACGCGCCGAAGATGTTCCGCGAATGCGACGGCGTCCGCCTGAAGAACGTCAGGCTCACCGATGCCCAGGAGACATTCTGGAGCTGCAGGAACATCGAGATCGAAGATGTGGAGGCCGCAGGCGCCGACTACATCTTCATGTGGTGCGAGAATGTCAAGGTGCGTGGCCTGAAGCTGCATGGCAACTACTCCTTCCAGCACGCCAGGAATGTGGAGATCCACGATTCCGACCTCCAGAGCAAGGATTCGCTCTGGGAGTGCGAGAACATAACAGTCTACAACTCATTCATCAATGGAGAGTACCTGGCCTGGCACTCTAAGAATGTCAGGCTGGTGAACTGCCGCATCGGAGGCACGCAGCCGCTCTGCTACGCTGATGGCCTGGTGCTGGAGAACTGCACCTTCGAGCCTGATGCAGACCTCGCATTTGAATATTCAGACGTTCAGGCGACGGTGCTTGGAGCGATCCCTTCCGTGAAGAACCCGCGCACCGGATTCATCAAGGCAGCCGGCTTCGGAGAGATCATCATCGACGGCAACGTCAAGGCTCCTGCAGACTGCAGGATTGAAAAGATCTGAGGCATGGACATTTCCAGGATTGACAGAGTGATCGACCGCCGCGGCACCGATTCCTACAAGTGGGATGAGGGCGAGAGCCGCAAGGGTGATGTCATCCCGATGTGGGTGGCCGACATGGACTTCCGCACCGCGGACTGCATCATCGACGCTCTCGGGAAGCGGGTCGAGCATGGCATATTCGGCTACACTTCAGTACCGGAATCGTACTACGCTGCCGTCATCGACTGGTTCTCCAGGAGGCATTCCTGGAAGATCGACAGAAGCTGGATCCAGTACACCTCGGGTGTGGTCCCGGCCATCTCCGCCGTGATCAAGGCACTCACCTCACCTGGAGACAAGGTCATCGTCCAGACTCCTGTCTACAACTGCTTCTTCTCATCGATACGCAACAACGGCTGCGAGATCCTGAAGGCTCCGCTGCGCTACCTTGAGGACAAGGCGACCTACGTGATGGACTTCGAGGGCCTGGAAGAGGCTTGCGCGGATCCGTCCGCAAGGATCCTGCTTCTCTGCAACCCTCACAACCCTGCCGGAAGGGTCTGGACAGCAGACGAGCTGGCGAGAGTCGGAGAGACCTGCAGGAGACATGGGGTCATCGTTGTCAGCGACGAGATTCACTGTGAGATACTTATGCCGGGTCACAGGTTCGTACCGTTCGCATCTGTCTGCGAGGGGAACCAGATGTGCTCGGTCACGCTCAACTCTCCTTCCAAGTCATTCAACACTGCCGGGCTTCAGATCGCGAACATCATCACTCCTGTCGAGGACTGGAGGAAGAGGATCGACAGGGCGATCAACATCAACGAGGTCTGCGATGTCAACCCTTTCGGAGTCATCGCGCTTCAGGCGGCCTACGGAGTCCCCGGAGACGAGAGATATCCGATCGGTCCGGGAGAGGAATGGCTGGAGACGATGAATGCAGCCGTCTGGAGGAACTACGGAATGCTGAGGGATGCCTTTGAGGCCGAGCTTCCGATGCTTCCGGTCTGCAATCTTGAAGGTACCTACCTGGCATGGATAGACTGCCGCTGGCTGATCGATCGTGGGATCGTCTCGGGATCGGAGGAACTTGAGGAGATCCTGCTTGACAGAGCCAAGGTCTGGGTCAATGCCGGAAGCATGTACGGAGACGGCAGGTTCATCCGTGTCAACCTTGCCTGCCCGCTTCCGACGATGAAGGAAGGGCTTGGAAGAATCCTCATGGGACTCAGGCAATTGACTGACAAAAAGGGAAAATAATTTATATATTTGCAGTACGAAACCAATTCATGATGATACACTATCTCGCAAAACTCGAAGAGACCATCCGCAACAACTGGGATGCGAAGGCTCTCTGCAATTTCAAGGGCGAGGAATTCACCTTCGGTGATCTCGCAACCAACATCAGGAAGTTCCACATCTTCTTCGAAAAGATGGGGATCAAGAAGGGTGACAAGATAGCGATCTGCGCTTCAAACAGTGCAAGATGGGCAACAACATTCCTCGCAATCAACACTTACGAGGCTGTCGTCGTACCTCTTCTGAGCGAATTCCTGCCATCCAATGTCGGTACCCTTACCACGCATTCCGAAAGCGTCATCCTCTTCGTGGACAAGGCCATCTGGGAGAAGATGGACCCAGAGTCCATCCCGGACGTGAAGTGTGTCATCAACAACGCTGACTACAAGATCCTCTTCAGCAGGGATGCAGCCATCGACGGGATGTACGCCTCACTCGACGCTGAGCTTGCATCAAGGTACCCTGCAGGATTCTCCAAGGATGATGTCAAGCTTCCTGTCGACAACGCCAAGGACCTTGCCGTCATCAACTACACTTCCGGAACCACAAGTGCCCCTAAGGGTGTGATGCTCCGCTACGAGAGCCTCAGTGCGTCCATCGACTTCGCCATCAGGAAGATTCCTGCAACCAACGAGGACAGCATCGTGTCGATGCTCCCGATGGGGCACATCTACGGCATGGTGTTCGAGTTCCTCTACCCTCTCAGCTGCGGCGTGACCGTCTACTATCTCGGTAAGGCTCCTGCAGCATCGACTCTCCTCAAGGCAGTCGGTGAGGTCAAGCCTTACATCGTCATCACGGTTCCGCTCGTCATGGAGAAGATCTACAAGACTTCGATCAAGCCGATCCTTTCAAAGACTCCGATGAAGATCCTCACTTCCATCCCTGGAATCAGCAGCATCCTCTACGGTGTGATCCGCAAGAAGCTCC
>JAGHSC010000160.1 GCA_018066065.1 Candidatus Cryptobacteroides faecihippi | reverse complement strand
CTGGATCGGTGAGAACACTTTCCTGATGATACTCCTGGCAATCCTTGTCGGCCTTGTCCCTCAGTCCGGACCTCATCTGGTGTTCGTGACACTCTTTGCCAGCGGAATCATTCCTTTCCCGGTTCTTCTTGCAAACTCGATCGTCCAGGACGGCCATGCCTCGCTTCCGCTCCTTGCGGACAGCAAGTCGTCGTTCCTGCTCGCCAAGGCCATCAAGGTCGTGATTGCCCTTGCTGCAGCTTTGGTTTCCATGTCGCTTGTGTAGATTGCAGGAATCCTGTGAATATGAAAAAAGGCGGCCGGGAATTCTTCCGGTCGCCTTTTCAGTCCTTCAAACTGCTATTATTCAGCTGGAGAGATTGCACCCATAGGGCAAGCGTCTGCGCAGGTACCGCAGTCAACACATGCAGAAGGGTCGATAGAATAAACGTCACCCTCGTGGATTGCACCCTGAGGGCATTCGCCCATGCAAGTTCCGCATGCAACGCAATCTGATTCTGAAATCTTGTAAGCCATGATGTTTTCTTTTAATGTTTATTGTGCAAATTTAGCCTTATTCTGTGTAATTCCAAATATTTCAGGTCTTATCTGAAATTCTTGTCCAGCCTGAACCTGTAGATGGTGGTGTGTCGGGCGTCCTTGATGTTGTGAAATGCCATGTACATCCATTTTCCATGGATGTCAAGCGATTCAGGCTCCATTCCGAGAGGTTCGAGACTGACGGTCTGGAGGTATTCCCCGGTCTTGGCATCCAGGACATTCAGCTGTGCGTACCATCCGGCGGAGCCCTCCGGGAGGTAGATCAGGCCGCCGTCGTAGAAGCTTCCCTGAGCTATCCTCATCTTGTCGAAATCGAAGTAGTCGATAACGTCATTCTCGGTCAGGATGACCAGCCCTTCATCGTTCGAGTCCGATAGCTTTGGAAGCTTGAACTTCGAGATCCTGATGACCTTGTCATGCATGCCGTAGGAGTAAAGGAACTTCCCCTTCCTGTCCACGAACCAATCCTGGGCAAACTTGATGTCGTCGCCCTTGTAGACAATCCTCTGGACAATCCTTGAACCGGTGAGCGAGATGTCTGTCACGTTGCAGGCCCTCTCGCCGCTGACGCATTCGGACACATAGATGACCGGGAACCTTGACTTCCTGTCGAACTTCTCGACTCCGAAGACTGCATTGTTGCAGTGGGAATTGTTCCCTTCCATCTTGAATGTGTTGACGAATGTCTTCTTCTTCAGGTCAACGATGACAACCTGTCCCTTGTCCCTGAACGAGAAACCGTATCTGCCCCATTTCGCGAATCCCTGGGCGGAACTCCTTAGCGGGATGGAGTCGGGCACGATCGCTCCGATGTCCAGGACGAAGGTCGAGTCGCCGACGGGGCCCTTGCCCCAGTCCTTCCCGAGCATGTCCTTCTTCTGAGCAGATGCTGCCACTGCAACCAGCAGTGACAGCATCGTCAGAAGGATTCTCATAGTCTTTCCGTATCTCATGGGATACTATTCTTTCTCTGAAGTCTTTCCCGGGGTCTGGATGAGCTGGAAGAAGTTTCCGGACTCAAGCAGGTAGCTTGCAGCCTTCTGGATGCTCTCCTTGCTCATGCCGTTGATGGCGTTCTCCCTTTCCTTGTCAAGGTCGATTCCGAGGTTGAGGTAGTTGGAGATGTTGCTGAGCCAGTAGCTGTTGTTTATCCTGCTCTCAGGGATGTTCTTCTTGAAGTTCTCGACGGTCCTGGTGAACTGCTCGTCGGTAGGGCCGTCGGCAGCGAGCTTCTCGAATCCCTCCCTTGCAATCCTGGCAAGGTTGTCTGCCATTGAAGGCTTGCAGGTGAATGCCACCTGGAGGAGGCTTCTGCTGGTAGGGTTCTTCCTTGCGCTGGCCTTGCTTGAGGCACCGTATGTTCCGCCTTCTTCCTCACGGAGAGTGTCTGTGTAGATCTGGTCGAGGATGTAGCTGACAGCATCGGTCATGACATCCTCGCTGGCTGAATATGGCCTGTAGTGGCTGTAGACCTGGATGACGGTGGTGAGAGGAGTCTCCATGTCGGTTGCGAATGAAGTGACGCTCTCGCCCTTGACGATCTCAGGCTCGACACCCTTCTTCCACTTGGCCTTCTTTCCTGAAGGAAGTGATCCGACGTATTTCTCCACGAGTGGCTTGAGGGTCTCGAGGTCGACATCGCCCACGATGATCATGTCTGCACCCTTGGCGCTTGAGAAGAGCTTCCTGTAGTTCTTCTCGATGGCTGGGAGGCTTGCCTTTGCGAGCTTCTCGCCAGAGATGAATTCCTTCCTGATGTTTCCGCCGTAGAGGGTCTCGTTGAGCTTCTTGGAGAACTTGATGTCAGGACGGTTCTCAAGGTTCGGGAGGATGGAGTTGAGCTGAGCGATGGTGGCGTCCCACTCCTCTTCGTCGAAGCGAGGGTCCACATACTCAAGGTAGAGCAGCTGGAAGGCTGTCTCGAGGTCCTTGACTGATGAGTTTCCGGTGATTCCGTTGCGGATTGATGAGATGAACGGCTGGACGTTCACATTCTTTCCTGCGAGCACCTTGCTGAGCTCGGTTCCCTTGAACTGTGAGAGACCCTGGTTCCTGGTGAACATTCCGTAGATGTTGGCATCGAAGGAAGCGTAGTCGTCATCGGAGATGAGACTTTCTCCACCCTGCTGTGAGAGGTTGAAGAGGATCTGGTCCTTCTTGTACTCGGTAGGGAGGACAAACACCCTGACACCGTTGGAAAGGGTCCAGACTGTCGATCCGTAGATTCCGCTTGCGGTCTTCTTGACCTTTCCACCCTTGAGCGCGTCTGCGTCCATGAGGGCTACGTTTGCGGCCTCCTCTTCAGGGGCTTCGATCTGAGCTTCGCCGACAGCGGCGATGATTCCGAGGATCTGCTCCTTTGAAGGAGTCTGGATTCCAGCCTTCTCAGGACCGCTGTAGATGACTACGAGGTTCTCGTCCTGGAACATTTGAGGTACGATCTGGTTCATGATCGCAGCGCTGATCTGACCGAGGAATGCCTTGGCGATCTCGTTCTCGGTGGCAGGCTCCATGTAAGCCTCATTGTCGAAGAAGTGGTTGATCAGAGGGCGTACAAGCTCTGAGTTCATCCTTGTGTCGGCCTGGTTTGCAGCCTTTTCGAAAGATGCAAGTATGATGTCCTTAGCCCTGGAGACCTCACCCTCGGTGAATCCAAACCTCTTGGCCTTCTCAAGCTCTGCGAGGAAGGCTGCGTAGCCTCCGAGGATGTTGTCCTCCTTGAGTGAAACCACTGCCTGGAGACCTTCGAATGCCTCGCAGAGGCTTCCGTGGCCTACAGAACCGCTGAGGAATGGGGCATCGGCCTTTGATGTGATGTCATTGAACCTCTCTCTCATGACGAGTGAGAAGATTCCCTTGAACAGATCCATGGAGAAGCCTGCAGCGGTGCTGTTGAGGGCCTCGTCGTGTGCTGCCTCCTCCCATACCATCTGGATGGATGCGGAGGAAGTCTCAGGGTCGGTGATGGTTGCGACCCTTGGCTCTGCGAACGGTACGAATTCGATGACGTCCTTGGCCTTAGGGTTCTCTGCTGCAGGGATGTCTGCCCATGTGCCCTTGATCTTGGCCTCGACAGCGTCGACGTCGATGTCTCCGACGACGATGACGGCCTGCATGTCAGGACGGTACCAGGTGTGGTAGAAGTTCTCGAGGCTCTCTGGCTTGAAGGACTCGAGATTCTCCTGGCTTCCGATGAGGGTGCAGGTTGCGTACTTGCTGTCACCGTAGAGGTAAGGAAGGGACTTCTCGAAGGTTCTCCACTGGGCGTTCCTCCTGGTCCTTCTCTCCTCGATGATGACCGGGCGCTCCTTGTCGATCTCGACAGGGTCGTTCGTCACGAAGTGTGAATAGTCATGGAGGATGAGCAGGCAGCTGTCGATGACGGTCTCCCTGACAAGAGGAATGTTGTTGAGCATGTAGGTCGTCTGGTCGATGCCTGTTGCGGCATTGACGTTTCCGCCGAATGAAGCACCGATGCTCTGGAGCCAGTTGAGGATGCCCTTGTCAGGGAAATTCTTGGTTCCGTTGAAGCACATGTGCTCAAGGAAGTGGGCTAGACCATCCTGGTCAGGTGTCTCCTGGATGGCTCCGACGTTCGTCGCAAGGTAGAACTCTGCTCTCTGGGCAGGCTTCTCGTTGTGACGGATGTAATAGGTAAGTCCGTTCTCGAGCTTTCCTGTGCGTACTGCAGGATCGTTCGGGAGCTGCTGGTTCTGGGCTTCAGCCACAAAGCTGCCGGCGGCAAAGGCCAGGGCAGCGATCAGCATGCAGATTCTTTTCATTTTTTGCTGTGTTTTATTGTTGTTCGTTGATTTCTGAATGTTCCAGGATGTCGCCCGGCTGGCAGTCCAGAGCCTTGCAGATCGACTCCAGGGTGGAGAATCTCACAGCCTTGGCCTTTCCTGTCTTGAGGATGGAAAGGTTGGCTGGCGTAATCCCTATCCTGGCGGCAAGTTCGTTCGAGGACATCTTTCTCTTCGCGAGCATGACATCTATGTTGACTATGATGGGCATGGCCTTTTGATCAATTTGCTGCAAAGGTAGGCATTTGGGACGAGTAATCCAAGAAATTCGATATATTATTTTCGATAAACGATAATTAATTATTGAATATGCGATTTGCGAAGCGCGCTGTTGCAATGGAGGGAAGGAAATGCTATCTTTGCGCAGACGATAAGACATCCTTATGATAGAAGACTTCAGACTCAAAGTGTTCACGACAGTTGCCTCCATGGGCAGCTTCACCTCCGCTGCCAGGGCACTGGGCGTCTCCCAGCCTGCGGTCAGCCAGAACATAGCTGAGCTTGAGAAGACTCTGGGTGTGGAACTTTTCGTGAGGTCCAGAGGTGCCGTCACCCTGACTTCCGCAGGCGCCACCTTCCTTGAATATGCTCAAAGGATACTTTTCTGGTACTCTTCAGCGGAGACTCTGTTCGCGGCGAAGAATGCTGCCGGCAGGAAGATGACCATAAGCATCGCTTCTGATCCTGCCGTTGCCTCTTCGATGCTTCCTTCCCTTCTGTCCAGGTTGCTTGCCGTTCAGCCGAACCTTTCCTTCAGGCTCCTTCCGAAGGACCGGCAGGATGTGGATCTGCGGATGTGGCTGGAAGAATCCTCAGAGCCGCTTCTCTTCTCCGGCTCAGGGGTGCCTGCCATCCAGTCCATCGAGGCACTGGCCTGCACGTCCGGTCCAAGGCTTGCCTCCATCGCTGCACCGGAAATGATCCCCGATAATGCCAGGATCGCCACCTGGTCTGGATATTCAGAAAAGCTGCCGCCTGAGCTTCGCGCCAGGGTCGCCATGGAATCTGATGTCCCAGACTGCCTTCTGGCCTTTGCTGCAAAGTCTCCCGATGTCATCGCCATCGTCCCGCGCATGGATGTCAGGGAGCCGCTGAAGGTCCTTTCTTGGTCTCTGCACCAGCTTGACATGGGCCTCCATTTCGAGCCAGCCGAGTCATTTGCATCGACCGACTGCTGCAAATTGCTGCTTCAGATGCTGGCTTGACATACTTTTATTATATTTGTGGTAACAACCACAATCACACATGAAACAATTCAGGAACATCTTGATGATGGCAGTGGCTGTGTCCGCTGCCGTTTCCCTTTCGTTTGATGCCTTTGCCGGAAAGCCAGGGAAAAAGCGTCCCGTCCTTGATGGGTCCGTGGTTTCCGTCGGCAGACCCGCTCCAGCCGTCAGCTCCGAGCAGAAGCTGAACCAGATTTCCGTTCCGGGGATAGTCTACGAGCCTGACCGCACTGTCTATCTCTATCCGCTTGGACAGGGTGTGGATCAGGGAATAGTCGAGGATGGAACCGCAGTGACAGGTGGACCTGTCGTCTCTACCGGAGACGTCGGCCCGGAGAAGGTCAGCGAAGGGGGCTTCATCTGGAATGTCTCCGACAGTGCCAGGATCGACCTCTACATTCCGGAAAGATGCAACGGGCAGATGGTCATTGCCTGTCCGGGAGGCGGCTATGAGGCCCTTTCCACCTGGAATGAAGGATCCTACATGGCAAAGTGGTGCAACGACAGGAACATAGCATGTGCCGTCCTGAAGTACAGGATGCCCCACGCCCATCGCGAGGCACCTCTGGCCGATGTTCAGAATGCCTTCCGATACTGCCGTCATCACGCAGGGGAGTGGGGAGTCAGGCAGATCGGAGTCGCTGGTTTCTCGGCTGGGGGACATCTGGCGGCATCCGCCCCGACGATGTACGTGGACAGCCTTACCAGACCTGATTTCGCGATACTGTTCTATCCCGTCATCACAATGCATGAGCGCACGGATGCCGGTACAAGGGACCGCCTTCTCGGTACTGAGAAGGAATGGACCTCCCGAGAGGGCCTGACCCACGAACAGTGGTGGTCCAGGAAGGCCGAGTATGAGTCCCTGCTTGAGAAGTACTCTCTCCAGAATTCCGTCACTCCACAGACTTGCCCGACCTTCCTTCTCCTGAGTTCCAATGATAAGATCGTCCATCCGTCCAATTCGGTGGATTACTATCGCCGCCTTGTGGCCTGCAAGGTCCCGACCGAGCTCCACATCATGCCTGTAGGTGGCCATGGATGCGGATTCACCGACCCGGGCGTGGGTCTGGATATGCCGGTCTGCAGGGATGGACTCGGCAATTGCCGTGCGGAGCTTGTCTCAGAACTGGAGCGCTGGCTCACGGAGCGCCGCATGGAGTACAGCGATGAAAGGATTGAACTCTATTCCGGCCCGAAGACTCGTTTCAGCCATCTTCCGGACAGCACGGTTCTGCTGTATCCTGAAGGCCAGGACGTCGACATGGGTATCGTTGAGAATGGCGTGACCGTCACTCTCGGTCCATGCCAGTCGAATGGATGTACCAAGGACGAGCTTGTCGAAGCCGGTTCACGGCTTAAGTACACCGGAGATTCGGCCCGCTTCGATCTCTACCTCGCGAAGAACCCTAATGGGAAGATGGTCGTCGTCTGCCCGGGCGGAGCCTACTGGTTCACATCGGTCAAGAGCGAGGGCGCCTATGTCGCAGACTGGCTCAGCAGCCAGGGCGTCAGTGTCGCCGTCGTCAAGTACAGGCTTCCGTTCGGCCATTGGATGGCACCTGTCACGGATGTCCAGAACACCATTCGCTACTGCCGCCACCATGCCGCTGAATGGGGCATCGACAAGATCGGTGTCATGGGCTTCTCTGCCGGAGGACATCTGGCGGCTACGGCATCCACGATGTATGTCGATGCCGTCACAAGGCCTGATTTCTCGATCCTAGTCTATCCGGTGATCTCATCGGAGCCGGGTGTGACTCATCAGGACAGCATGAACAACCTGATCGGGACCAGGGCCGGCTGGAACAAGAGGGCAGATGCCAAGGCAGATGGTACGGATTCCTCATTCGAGGCATGGAGGAGCAATTCCGCCCGCTATGAAGAGCTTCTCGGGCAGTTCTCGCTTGACAGGCAGGTCACTCCGGACACTCCTGAAACATTCATCATCTTCAGCTCGGATGACCCTGGCGTCTCTCCTGAGAATGAATGCCGCTATTTCGACTCCCTCTTGAGATGCGGGGTCAAATGCGAGATGCATGCCCTCCGGGAGGTGGCGATGGCTACGGCTTCCTCAATCTGAAGTTTGACAACGACCCGCTTGGAATCTACCGTGCAGACTTCCTTAAGGCAATTGGAAGATACTTGGGGAGTATTCAATAATTA
>JAGHSC010000078.1 GCA_018066065.1 Candidatus Cryptobacteroides faecihippi | reverse complement strand
CTTCATGCTCGGCTACGGGCTCGACTGCTTTCAGGCAATCCTGGTCACCCATGACCATCTGGACCACATCAGGCACCTCGGCTCCTTCTGCAAGCATCTCAAGAAGCCTGTCTACACGACAGAGACTCTCCACAAGGCACTTGCGTGCCATACATTCACCATGGACTGGATCGGCTCGTGCAGAGTCGTGATCCCGGAATCGGAACCTGTGCCCATCCGTCTGGCACCGGATCTTCCAGATGAGGACTGCCCGATTGTCCGCTGCTTCGTGGTTCCTCATGATGCGACACAGACGGTTGGCTATTTCATCGAATGGCATGGAAGGAAGTTCTTCCTGATGACTGATGCAGGCAGGGTTACGGATGAGGCTCTCGGGCTTGCAAAGGCTGCCGATGCTGTGATCTTCGAGTCGAACTATGACATGGGAATGCTGATTGGAGGTCCTTATACCCATGAACTGAAGATGAGGATCTGCAAGGGCAACGGCCATCTCAGCAACGAGGAATGTGCCGTCGCGGTCAAGCGTTTCTGGCACAGTGGGCTGCGCTCCATCTTCCTCTGCCACTTGAGCGAGAACAACAACACTCCGTCGCTGGCCTTTGAGGCAACGGCAGACGCGTTGAGGTCAATCAGACTTGACGGTGGCCTGACTGCCAAGGATGTGACTAACCTGCAGACGCTCCCGCGTACGAGCATGTCTGCGCGATATGAAATATGACACACTGATAATCAAAGGACAACATGAAGAAGTTGATGACAGTTTTTGCCGCATTGATGGTTTCGGCCATCCTTGCCTCGGTGGCCGGAGCCCAGAGCATCTATGACATTTCCGTCAAGGACATGGACGGGAACGAGGTCTCCCTTTCCAAGTACAAGGGAAAGGTCCTGCTCATCGTCAACACTGCCACCCAGTGTGGTTTCACCCCTCAGTACGAAGAACTTCAGGCTATGTACTCCAAGTTCAAGGACAAGGGATTGGAGATTCTTGATTTCCCATGCAACCAGTTCGGGGAGCAGGCACCGGGATCGATCATGAGCATCAATGAGTTCTGTACCTCGAAATACTCCACGACCTTCCCGCGCTTCGGCAAGGTCGACGTGAATGGGGAGAAGGAAAGTCCTTTGTTTACCTACCTCAAGTCGAAGCAGAAGTTCAAGGGATTCGGAAGCGGTGACAAGGCCAAGCTCCTTGCCGACATGCTTTCAAAGGTGGATCCGGACTACGCTTCAAACCCTGACATCAAGTGGAACTTCACTAAGTTCCTTGTCGACTCGAAGGGAAATGTCGTTGCCCGCTTCGAGCCGACCGCAAGCATGAACTTCGTCAGCAATGTGGTAAGCTCCAAGCTCTATTGATTCCTTTCCTCCGTGTAATAGAGAATCGTCTCAAGGATTGAATGCTGGCAGACTGGACAGAATGCCGGATAGGAATTCGTCTTCATCCTGCAGTCCTCGCATGCCCTCCAGACTCCCTTTGACAGATAGCCTCCGCCTTCGTTCAGGCCGATCCTGACCTTGCCGGAGACTTCCTCCCTTCCTTTCCATGTCCATTCGTCATGGACGTGGAGGTCTTCCTTGCTTCCGACGAGCTTCTTCCACTTGGAATCGAACTCCTTCCTGGTCGTGATGTTGTCCTCCCAAGGCTCTGCGTCAGGGAAATAATAAGGACTGTAGCCATCGTCATAGTAGTACTCGTCTGCCAGGCCTGCGAAGCTGTGTCCGAACTCATGGACAACGACAGGCCTGAACCCGGTGTGATGCGCCGTTGTCAGCGTGTAGGAATTGAAGATGCCTCCTCCGCCATAGGTGTCGGTGTTCGCGAGAATGATTATGTGCTCGTACGGGATTCCTGCGAGGGCGTCATGAAGCTTGAAGACGTTCGGAGTGGTCAGGTACCTGTCTGAGTAGAAAGTGTTGAAATGAGAGCCCACAGGCGTGTCCTTCCAGTCGCCCGCACCAGGGACGCTGACACCGCTGTCCTTTGAAGGAAGCTTGACCGCCACGATGTTGAACCTGTCCCTCATCCCGCCGAACGGCTCATGAGCCCAGAGGCTTTCCATGGCTTCCCTGCAGTCATTCATGAATATGTCCATCTCGGCATCCGTGTACCCTTCTGCGACCATTGCAATGTCGATCCTTTCCTCGGAGCGGGCAGGGGAGTCCAGGCTCTCTCCGCCTTTCCAGATCCACTCGTGCGGCGAAGGAACCTTCCCGGTAGGCCTGACAAGGATGTCGCCAGGGGTGAAGGACTGAATATGCTCACATGCGACATTCCCGTGGAAGTCGAACAGCCTGACCTGGATGGCCACCTCCTCGGCCGGCATGGGCACTAGAAACACATTCTCGAATGATCGCCGCACCTTTGTGGCCTCTTCTGTAGTCTGCCACTCCTGAAACAGCGTAGAGAATGAATTCACGTAGACAATCCTGTCGAATGGTCCGTCCTCCTGACTTCTTGCAAGGACAGTGATGTCTCCGTTTCCCTTGAACCTTGATCTGCCCATGTTCACTCTCCTTCCGGCCCATCCCTCGATGGAGCAAAGCTCGGACAGGGCTATTTCCTGGCTCTCTGCCGTGCCGGAGAAGATGTAGTTCAACCGTAGGGTCCTCGTCAGGTCCAATGCTCCATCCGCGTCATTTGCTGGACTTGAGGCCAATGCTGAAATGCCTGCCATCATCAGGGCGATGATGGTCAGTGACTTTATGATGCTGTTTCTCATGATTGAATCCGGGAATTCTGTGTTCTATAAATAGAAAGTGGGGCGTGTCTCACGACATGCCCCACCCGTAATCTAACCTAAAACTTAACCTATGAAAAAACTATTTCAATGCAAAGGTAACAAATCGAAATTAATATCCAAGCGTTTTTCTGCTCTTTTTTGAACTTTATTCATTTTTTTTCATTCGATGGCCATGCGAGATTGAAATTTTGGGCTCTTTCCTTGCCGATTATCGATTGTTTTTCTAAATTGGATGAACGTTTTACGGTTGTTGTCTCACATGATTTTGAATCGCTCGGCCATTGCTTCGTTACTATTTGTAACTTTACTCCTTGGATGCACAAATCCCCATTCTGTGCCCATCGGAGACGTTTCGCTGGACCCTCGGTATTTAAAGATCCAGCCTGATTCTTCTTCTGTATGCTCTGTCCTTTCCATCTCTCCTTATGATTTGAAAGAAGATACTTTGAGTATCACTTCTCCCTTCCGGAACATCGTTGTCATGAGTACGTCTCATGTCGGTTTTCTCGATGCCCTTTCTGCAACAACGGTTGTCAAGGGTGTGTCAGGGCTTGACTATGTCTGTTCTCCATCCGTCTCGGATTCGGTCCAGGCTGGAGCGGTTCTGGACGTCGGTCCCGACATCGCTCCGAACTATGAAAGGATTCTCTCCCTGCACCCGGATCTCGTGCTTGCATATTCAGTGTCGGATGTTGTCCCTGACTATGTGAAGACTCTTGAGTCTCCGGGAATCAGGGTCTTTATGGTGAATGAACATCATGAGTCACATCCTCTTGCAAGAGCTTCATACGTGCGTCTCTTCGGCGCACTCACCGGCAGGCTGTCTGCGGCAGATTCGGTACTTGGCTCTGTCTGTGAATCCTATGACAGCATTGCGTCATCGGTGGGGGAGAGGAAGCGCAAGGTCTTGCTGAACATACCTTATAAT
>JAGHSC010000088.1 GCA_018066065.1 Candidatus Cryptobacteroides faecihippi | reverse complement strand
ACCCTCAGATGATGGCCCAGACCATGGGAATGTCTCCTGACCAGCTCGGGACCATGGGGCTTCCTGTCGCAGCCGCGGACACTGCTGCCGTTGCAGCTGCTGAAGACGGTCCCGACGGCATGTCCGTCATCCTTGGAACCCTGATGAACATTCCTTGGACCAAGCTGATCGTCTCGTTCCTGATCTACTTCCTCCTCGGCTATCTCCTCTACGCCTCGCTATATGCGGCAATCGGCTCTGCCGTGGAGAATGAAGGTGATGCACAGCAGCTCCAGATGCCTGTGACGATCCCTCTCATGCTTGCCTATTTCATCATTCTCATGGCTTTCCAGAACCCTGACAGCAATGTCGTCGTCTGGGGATCCATCATTCCTTTTACTTCTCCAATCGTCATGCTTGCCAGGATCCCTTACGGTGTTCCGATGTGGCAGCTTGTCCTTTCGATCGTGCTTCTTCTCTTCACCTTCATCGGCTGTGCCTGGATGTCCGCGAAGATCTACAAGGCCGGCATCCTCATGTTCGGCAAGAAGTCTACCTTCAAGGACCTTTGGAAGTGGCTCAGAATGAAGTAGTAATCTGTCTGAATCAATGAATATCCGCACAAGACTCACCCTCGCTGCCTCAGCGCTCCTGGTCTCCGTCCTTGCATATTCGCAGGAGGTGAAGGTGGAGTGGAGCGTCGACCCCGTGGATGGGCACCGCACCGGTGTCACCGCCTCCACGGCATCCGATGTCCCGCAGACTATGGGAACATTCAAGGGGAAGACCTACATCTCGCCTTCAGGCAGGAAGTTCCGCCGTGGAGCGACTCCGAAGGTCGCCCGCGTCATGCTTGATGCCCAGCCTGCAATGGCTGTCAACAAGGGCGTCATCGCTCATTCCGCCGGGGTGATGGCTTCGGCCTATCCTGAATGCGAACTTTACGACTGGTACGTGGATGAGCTGATGCGTGCGGTCCAGGACAGCACCGGAAAGAGAGTCCATGTGGGATTCGCCAACCGCGGAGGCGTGCGTACAAGCATGCCGGAAGGCGCCATCCTTCATGACGACATCATGTCGATGTTCCCGTTCCGCAACAGGATCTGCTATGTTGCCCTCCACGGGCGTGACATCATGGCGATCCTGGACCAGATGGCGGGAAGCTATTTCCAGATTGTTGGAGGTGTCAAGGTCGTTGCCAAGGATGGCAAGGTCATCTCGGCCATGATCGACGGCGAGCCGGTCGACCTGGAAAAGGTCTATGGTGTCGCTACCCTGGACTTCCTTCTCGACGGCGGTGACGGCTACAGCATCGGCAGGAACAATGTGGAACTGATAAAGTGCAACGGCTACCTCTACGACACGATGCTTGCCTATGTCCGCAGCATCGAGGCCAGAGGTGAAAAGATCCAGTACAGCAAGCAGGGCTGGATAACCTTGATCGGGGAGGGCAACATCGATGAAGACTAGAGTGATGATCGCTGCGGCTCTCGCAGCCCTTTTTGTGGCCTGTCTCCCGGCGTCTGCCCAGAGGAGGCTGACAATCCTTCATTTCAATGACACCCACAGCCATCTGGAGCCGGAACGTACTGGCAAGGCCAAAGGACTCGGTGGAGCCATCGAGCGCGCGGCCTACAAGGACAGCGTCGTCAAGGCTGACGGCAGGAAGAATGTCCTGCTGCTCCATGCCGGAGACTTCGGTCAGGGAACGTCCTACTTCCCGACTCTCCACGGTGACATAGAGATCGACATCCTCAATGCGATGGGCTACGATTGCGTGACCCTCGGAAACCATGAGTTCGACAATGGCATCGCCGGGCTGGCAAGACGCCTCTCCAGCCTCCGCTGCCCTGTCGTCTGTGCCAACTACGACTTCTCTTCCACCGAGCTGGCTCCTTACGTCAAGCCTTATGCGATCGTGAGGAGAGGAGGCATGAAGATCGGCATCGTTGGTCTTTCACCTGCGGATCTGTCAACTCTCGTCTCGAGGGAAACTTCCAGCAGGATTCCGTTCATCGGCAATTCGGAGGTCGTCGACAGGTGGGCTGCCTTCCTCAAGGAGGAGGAACATTGCGACATCGTCATCGCCCTGACGCACATCGGCTTCTCCGGTGAGGTGTACATCGATCCGGTACTCGCCAGGGACACCCGCAATGTCGACATCATCGTGGGTGGTCATTCCCACACTGTGCTCGACGAGCCATACTATGTGAAGAATCTCGACGGGAAGATGGTCCCGATCGTCCAGGACGGTTCCTGGGGCCTGACTGCCGGCAACCTGAAGGTAGTCGGACCGCACCACGCATATTCAAGGAAACAAGATTAGAAAATGAAGATACATTCCATTGTCACGATTGCCGCAGCTGCGCTGCTTTCTGTCTTTACTTCATCTGCCCAGATCCGCGGCTTCCATCAGGAACAGCTTGTGGATTGGGAGTTCAGCAAGGATGGAAGTTCCTGGAAATCAGTCACAGTCCCTCATTGCTACAATGCAGAGGATGGTCATTCCAAGTCCTATTACCGTGGTGAAGCGACCTATCGCTGCGAGTTCACCGTGAAGAATGAGAATGTCGACCACTATCTTTATTTCGAGGGCGCTGCACAGTCCTGCAAGGTCAGGGTCAACGGTGTACTTGTCGCCACCCACAAGGGAGGCTACACTCCTTTCTCCGTGAAGATCAATGAGTCGATGGTCGAGGGAACCAACAAGGTCGAGGTCATCTGCAACAATGCGGAGAACCTTTCCATGGCTCCTGTGACATCGGATTTCAACAAGAATGGTGGCCTCCACGGCCCGGTGTGGCTGCTCAGGATGGAGGACCTTTATCTCGATCCTTCAGAGTATGGCCAGTACAGGCTCCGCGTGGAGACTCCGGAGGTCGGCCCCAACAAGGTGACTACCAATGTCAGGGCGAAGATCATGAACCCTACCAGGACGGAAACAAAGGTCCTGGTCCGTGTCCAGCTCCTCGAGCCGAATGGCCTTCTGGCCTACCAGGCAGACCGCGAGCTCTTCGTCAAGGCTTATTCCGAGTACGACTTCAACCATGACTTCTTCCTCACCGGACTTCATTTCTGGGATGGTGTCAAGGATCCTTACCTCTACACGGTCAGGATCGAGGTCTTCAAGGGCAAGAGGATGATGGACATCGCCGACACCAAGATCGGCTACCGCTATTTCGAGCTAGACCCTCAGGAAGGCTTCAAGCTCAACGGCAAGCCTTATCCGCTCCGTGGTGTCGCAATGCATCAGGACATGGACGGCAAGGCTCTGGCAATGGATGCCTCTGATTTCAGGAGGGATTATTCCATCGTCAAGGAGCTTGGCGCCAACTTCCTCCGCCTGGCCCACTATCCTCACAATGACCTGGCTTTCCAGCTCTGCGATTCCCTTGGAATCATCGTCCAGACCGAGGTCCCATGGGTCAATGTCTGCGGAACCAATGCCAAGCAGAGCTACTTCAACAACATCCAGCAGCAGATGACCGAGATGGTCTCAAGTCTCTACAACCATCCGAGCATCATCTTCTGGGGCATGTGGAACGAGCTTGACGAGTGGGGCAACAATGCTGACCTCCAGGGTGAGCTCGATCCTGAAAAGGTGGTCGAGGAGACTGAGAAGCTCTATGACCTTGTGAAGGAAATGGACGACTACCGCCTCGTTGGCTTCTCGGATGACTCAAGGCTTGCCAGGAAGGGCTATGCCGGCCTGAAGGCCGACTACTGCTCCCAGAACATGTACTTCGGCTGGTACTGGACTCCGGAGAGCTTCAATGGCTTCGGAGAGAGCACCAAGGCCGTGCACGGCAAGTGGAGCGGTCCTGTCAATGTCTCTGAATATGGAGCCGGAATCAACCCTTACTGCCACACATGGGACCCGAAGAAGGCCGTCCGCAACAAGGAGGATGACTCCAGGCATTTCGAGGAGTACGGCAATCTTTTCCATGAGTCCTATGTCGAGCAGATCCAGAAGATGCCTTGGCTTGGCTTTACTTCGGCCTGGGTTCTCTTCGACTTCCCTGTGGCGAACCGTGCCGAGGGTTACATGGATTCCGAGGATGGGGAGCACTTCACCGGCAATGAGGCTCGCAAGTACATGAACGACAAGGGTCTTGTCACCCGTGACCGTCAGCTGAAGAAGGATGTCTTCTACCTTTACAAGTCTCTCTGGAACCACGATGATACCACGGTCTGCATCACTGGCCGCCGCCTGAAGTACCATCCTGCCAACAAGGACATCACGATCAAGGTCTACAGCAATGCCAAGTCGCTGACACTCTATCAGAATGACAAGCAGGTAGCACGCAAGACCTCATCCAATGAGTCCACGGGCGTGATCTGGACTTTCCCTGGCCTGCGTCTCAAGAATGACACGGATGTCTTCAAGGTCGTTGCCGGGGATGGCACGACCGATGAAATCCAGCTTTCCAAGCTCAGGAAATAGGCTTACTGTCTGATGTTTCCCCGAACGGGGATGATTGCCATCACGTAGCCGATGACCGTCACTCCGACGATCGTCAGGAGGACGTCGCTTGCCTGGAGGATCACCGGATAGGAATCCACCATGAAGCTTCCAGGCATCTTTATCAGGCCGAAATGCTGCTGGATGAGTGCCAGCGCGATTCCCACTGCGAGACCTGCCGCAAGGCCGAGGAGAGAGATGAGCCAGCCTTCCAGGGTGAATATTCTCCTGACCAGACTCTGGGTGGCTCCAAGGCTCCTGTAGGTCTCGATGTCGTTCTTCTTCTCGATGATCAGCATCGTGAGGCTTCCGAAGATGTTGAAGGCGATGATGATGATGATGAAAATCAGGATCATGAAGATGGCGGCCTTCTCGTAGCGCATCATCTTGTACAGCGAAGTGTTCTGCTGGAACCTGTCCAGCACCTTGAAGTCGTCGCCAAGCTTGAGCTTCAGCTCCTTGATTGCCTTCCTGACGGCCTTCGGGTCTGCCATCCCGGAATGTGCTCCCTTCCCTTCGCCGGGCTTGGCCAGCCTTATCTCGATTCCGGAGACTTCCTCCTCGTAGCCCAGAAGCTGTCTCATTTCCTCGAGCGGAAGGATCACAAGCTCGTTGTCGATGTTCTGGTTGACTGTGAACACTCCGGACGGCTTCATCCTGACAGACTCGATGGAAGCTGCTGGGTTTGAGAGTGATATGCTTCTGTCCCTGGCAGGGAAGTAGACGGTTGCGAGGGACAGGAATGCCGGGTTGATCCCAAGCTTGTAGGCGAGTCCCGCTCCGACCACCATCTGAGGCAGCTCGCCCCGGTGGAGGGAGAACTGTCCGTTGACGATGTGGCTTGCAAGAGGGGAGTCCTCCTCGTAGCCGGCATCGACTCCCTTTGCCTTGGCTATTCCCTGATGGTCGTCATAGTCCATGAAGACATTCTCCTGGAGGATGTGGCAGACTTCGCTGTAGGCGTCGTTGCTGTCCATCCAGTCGAAGGCTTCCCCCTTGGGTACGAAGACCTTGCCCTTGGCGGGCACAATGAGAATGTCAGGTTCCACATCGCTCAATGTGGACCTGACAAGCGAATCGAATCCGTTGTAGACAGAGAGGATGATGATGAGTGCCGCTGTCCCGATGGCCATTCCGATGGAACTGATCGCAGAGATCGTGTTGATCACGTTGTGTGACTTCTTCGCGAACAGGTACCTTCCGGCTATGAACAGAGGCAGATTCATCCCCGTGACTATTCAGGACGGTATGAATCCTTGAGTGCGGTGGTCTTGTTGTAGATCACCTTGTCATCAGTGCTGTCCTTGTCGATGATGTAGTAGCCTGTACGCTCGAACTGTACGGCGATGCCGGACTTGTCCTCGAGGAGTGCAGGCTCGGCATGGCCATGACCGATTGTGAGTGACTCTGGGTTGAGGAAGTCCTTGTAGTCCTTGTCCTCAGGGATGGAGTTCATGTCTTCCTTGACGAAGAGACGGTCGTAGTTGCGGATCTCGATGTCCTTGGCGTACTCGGTTGAAACCCAGTGGATTGTGCCCTTGACAGACCTCCATTCGCCGCTGCCTGGCTTGGCTGAAGGGTCGTAGGTGCACTTGAGCTCCACGATGTTGCCCTCGGCGTCCTTGACCACCTCGTTGCACTTGATGATGTAGGTGTACTTGAGGCGTACCTCACCATCCGGCTTGAGTCTGAAGAACTTCTTTGGAGCTTCCTCCATGAAGTCGTCCTGCTCGATGTAGAGCTCGCCGGTGAAAGGAACCTTGCGTGTGGCTCCCTCTGGCTCGGCAGGGTTGAGAGGACAGTCGTACCACTCGACCTTGCCTGGCTCCCAGTTGGTGAGAGTGACCTTGAGCGGCTTCTGTACCACCATGTACCTGTTTGACCTTGCGTTGAGGTCCTGGCGGACACACCACTCGAGGAGCTGGATGTCCATCATCTGGTCGCGCTTCGAGACACCGATCTTCTCGCAGAACATCCTGAGAGCCTCAGCGGTGTAGCCTCTGCGCCTCACGCCGCAGAGAGTAGGCATGCGAGGGTCGTCCCAGCCTGCCACGAGACCCTTCTGCACGAGTTCGAGAAGCTTTCTCTTGCTCATGAGGGTATATGTTAGGTTCAACCTTGCGAACTCATACTGGTGGCTTGGGTAGATGCCGAGAGTCTTGATGAACCAGTCGTACAGAGGCCTGTGGACATCGAACTCGAGCGTGCAGATCGAGTGGGTGATGTTCTCGATGGAGTCGCACTGGCCATGGGTATAGTCGTACATCGGGTAGATGCACCACTTGTCACCGGTGCGGTGGTGCGAAGCGTGCTTGATCCTGTAGAGGAGAGGGTCGCGGAACATCATGTTAGGGGATGCCATGTCGATCTTGGCACGGAGCACCTTCTCTCCGTCGGCATACTTGCCTTCCTTCATCTCCCTGAACAGCTTGAGGTTCTCCTCGACGGAGCGGTTCCTGTACGGGCTCTCGGTGCCTGGCTTGTCGACTGTGCCTCGACCCTTGGATATTTCCTCCTGGGTCTGGTCGTCGACGTAGGCGAGGCCTTCCATGATCATCTTCTCAGCCCATTCGTAGAGCTGGTCGAAGTAGTCTGAAGCGTATCTTTCGTTTTCCCATTCGAAGCCCATCCACTTGATGTCTTCCTTGATGGAATCCACGTACTCTGTGTCTTCCTTGGTAGGGTTCGTGTCATCGAAGCGGATGTTGGTCTTTCCGCCGTACTTCTGTGCGAGGCCGAAGTTGATGCAGATGCTCTTGGCATGTCCGAGGTGCAGGTACCCGTTAGGCTCCGGAGGGAAGCGGGTAATGATGC
>JAGHSC010000282.1 GCA_018066065.1 Candidatus Cryptobacteroides faecihippi | reverse complement strand
GCTCTGACGACATCATTCACCGGCGACATCTTCGGCACCGCGGGCAAGTCAGACGAGAAGGTCGCCTCGATCAGAAAGAAGGTCCCTCTCGCGATGGCTGTCCTGATGGCAGCGGCAATCTACATGTTCCACGTGCTGAACACAGGCTCCGTGATCGACGCCGTGTACAAGCTGGCTAGCTACACCTACGGTCCGATCCTCGGAATGTTCGCCTTCGGCCTCGCATGCAGGAAGCAGGTACGCGACAAGTGGGTCCCTGTGGTCGCGATCATCGCCCCGGTCCTGAGCTTCATCATCCAGGCGAATTCAGAGCGCTGGTTCGGCGGCTACAGATTCAGCTACGAACTGCTCCTGGTCAACGCCCTGATCACCGTAATCGGGCTTTGCCTGCTGATCGATAGAAAAAAATCAAAATAATTTTTGGGTTTTCAGGAATTATCCCTATTTTTGCAATCCGATTCCGAAAGGAAGAGGGCACATTGAGATATGGTGTAATGGTAGCACTACAGATTCTGGCTCTGTCAGTGAGGGTTCGAGTCCTTCTATCTCAACAAGGCACGGAAAAGCCAAAGCGATCCGTGCTTTTTTATTAAACCGACGGCGGGGTAGCTCAGCTGGCTAGAGCGTCGGATTCATAATCCGGAGGTCGTGGGATCATGCCCCACTCCCGCTACAGAATCAGGCAGTCTTTCACAGGCTGCCTGATTTCTTTTATGGATTTTTTTCTTACCTTTAAGCCCTGAAAAGCAACCACTCGACACAAAATGAACTTTCTTGAAGAAAAGATCACTACCGACGGCGTGATCAAAGCAGGAAACATCCTGAAGGTAGACAACTTCCTCAACCACCAGATCGACATCGACATCATGAGGCAGGTCGCCTATGAGTTCAAGCGCCGCTTCCGCGGAAAGACAGTCACCAAGATCCTCACGATCGAAGCGAGCGGCATCGCCATCGCCACCATGCTCGCAGACCTTTACGACGTACCGGTCGTCTTCGCCAAGAAAGGCGAGACAGCCAACAGCACCGACGACAAGTACGTGTCACAGGCATATTCCTTCACACACAAGCGCATGAACAACGTCTTCGTGTCCAAACCTTACCTCAACGCCGGAGACCAGGTGCTCATCGTGGATGACTTCCTCGCGGACGGACAGGCCATGATGGCTCTCACCGACATCGTCAGGCAGGCCGGTGCAGATGTGGTAGGACTCGGTGTCGCCATCGAGAAGGGTCAGCAGAAGGGAGGAAGCATCCTCAGGGAAGCCGGCTACCATCTCGAGTCCATCGCAATCATCGACGGCATGGACTGCGAGACACAGACCATCAAGTTCAGGAGCGCTCCGCTCCAGTAGCAGACAGACAAACAAACCTGATAAAAGATAACATCATGGCAAAATCCAGCATCTACGAGCTCAACGGAACCGTTCCGGTGGCTCAGGCAATCCCATTCGGCCTCCAGCACGTCCTCGCGATGTTCGTGAGCAACGTCACACCGATCATCATCCTTGCCGGCATCGTCGGAGTGGACTCAGCCCTGCAGGGAATCCTCATCCAGAACTGCATGGTCATCGCAGGAATAGGTACACTCATCCAGCTCTTCCCTCTGTGGAAGGTCGGAGCAAAGCTCCCTATCGTGATGGGTATCAGCTTCACATTCCTCTCTCTTGCGATCTTCATCGGAACCACGATGGGCATGGGTGCGCTCATGGGTGCAGTTGTCGTCGGCGGTGTCTTCGAGGGAATCCTCGGCCTCTTCGTCAAATACTGGATCAAGCTCGTGCCACCTATCGTCACCGCTACCGTGGTGACAGCCATCGGCTTCTCACTCCTTCCAATCGGAGCCAACAGCTTCGCAGGAGGCCAGGGTGCAGCTGACTTCGGTGCCGCCCACAACTGGATCGTGGGTTCCGTCACCCTCCTCGCCTGCCTGCTCTGCCAGGTCTTCGGACGCGGATTCCTCCGCTCCCTCTCCGTCCTCGTGGGCCTCATCGTCGGCTACGTCCTCTCCCTCTTCATGGGCATGGTGGACTACAGCGCCCTCCACGGAGTAGGTTTCCTGTCCCTGCCTAAGTTCCTTCCATTCTCACTCGAGTTCAACCTCGGTGCAATCCTGTCCGTGATCGCAATCTTCATGGTCAGCGCAACCGAGACCATCGGTGACACAAGCGCCCTCTGCGCAGGTGCACTCAAGCGTCCTGTAACCAACAAGGAGCTCGGAGGCAGCCTCGCATGCGACGGTTTCGTCAGCTCAGTCGCAGGACTCTTCGGATGTACTCCGATCACCTCATTCAGCCAGAATGTCGGCCTCGCAGCGATGAGCGGCGTCGTCAACCGCTTCGCGATCGCATCCGGAGCCATCATCATGATCCTCGGCGGAATCTTCCCTGCAGTCGGAGTCGTCCTCACGACCATCCCTCAGGCAGTGCTCGGAGGCTGTACCATCATGATGTTCGGAAGCATCCTCTTCGCAGGATTCGGAATGATGGCAAAGTGCGGCTTCGGCAACAGGAACATGGTGATCGCCAGCGTCGCCCTCAGCGTCGGCCTCGGCTTCACATCAGCTTCGCAGATGTTCGACATCTTCCCACAGATCATCAAGACGATCTTCGCCGAGAACTGTGTCGCAGTCGTGTTCGTCCTTGCGGTCATCCTCAACCTTGTACTCCCACGCGAGAAGGAGACTGAGTAAGCCCCGGCCGGACTCAGATTTTCACTGCACTTGTTGCACATGGAAAATAATCTTTCTATCTTTGCGTGACATTACTGCGAATAATAAAAACAACAAATAATGGCTAACGCTTTTCACTATTCCATCGGAAGAAAGCTGATTCAGGCAGTCAGTGGTGCATTCCTCATCGTTTTCATGCTCCTTCACAGCACAATCAACTTCTTCTCAGTAATTGATTCATTCACCGGAAAGTTCGGTGAGCCGGGCGGTCTTTTCAAGGCCGGCTGCGACTTCATGGCACTCCCGATCGTCACGGTCATGGTTCCTGTCCTTGCTCTCGGATTCATCGTCCACATCGCCTACGGTATCTACATCTCCTACCTCAATGTCAAGGCACGCGGTGGCCTGAAGCGCTATGAGACAGCAAGCGTCGCTGCAGCAGACTCATGGGCAGCAAAGAACATGCTCGTCCTCGGTATCGTGGTACTCGGAATCCTCTTCTTCCATCTCACCCACTTCTGGGCAAAGATGCAGCTCGCAATGTTCATCGGTGCTGAAGAGGCAAATCCTTACGACCTTCTCACCCTGACATTCAAAAATTGGTGGATTGTAGCGATCTACATTGTCTGGTTCATCGCAGTATGGCTCCACATGTGTCACGGATTCTGGAGCATGTTCCAGACAGTAGGCTGGAACAACCAGACATGGTTCAAGAGACTCAAGGTCATCGGTATCATCGTCGCAT
>JAGHSC010000137.1 GCA_018066065.1 Candidatus Cryptobacteroides faecihippi | reverse complement strand
GAGCAAGGAGGTTCTCTCCCCAGACAACCGATTGGTTATTAGTTTTAGTGTTATTAATTATGTGGTTAGAGTGAGGGTCCGCGCGTGAGCGTCGACGCTCATTTTTTTTGTATTGTATCCAATCCTGCGCGGCAAAGACGGAATCAGGCCGGTCGGATCATTGTCACCGGCCAGCCTGAATTATGAATAAGGTAATAAGGTTCTTAGCAGTTCATTGCACCGCAGCAGTGGATGACCTGTCCTGAGACGTAGCTTGAAAGGTCGCTTCCGAGGAAGACTGCCACATTTGCAACATCCTCAGGGGTACCTCCACGGCGGAGAGGGATTGTCTTTACCCATGACTCGCGGACTTCGTCAGGAAGTGCCTTGGTCATGTCTGAGATGATGAAGCCAGGAGCGATGCAGTTTGCCCTGATGCCACGTGGTCCCATCTCCTTTGCGATTGACTTGGCGAGACCGATCATGCCGGCCTTTGAAGCTGAGTAGTTGCACTGTCCTGCGTTGCCGGAAACACCGACGACTGAAGACATGTTGATGATGCTTCCACCTCTCTGGCGAGCCATCACCGGAGTCACTGCGTGGATGAAGTTGAATGCAGACTTGAGGTTGACACCGATGACTGCATCCCACTGTGCCTCGGTCATCCTGAGCATGAGGCCGTCCTTGGTGATGCCGGCGTTGTTGACGAGGATGTCGATGCGTCCGAAGTCTGCGAGGATCTCGTTGACGACGGTGTGTGTCTGTTCGAAATCAGCTGCGTTTGATGCATATCCCTTGACCTTGTGGCCGAAAGCTTCGATTTCCTTGATGGTCTCTTCTGCTGCTTCGTTGATCACGAGGTCGGTGAATGCGACATCTGCGCCTTCAGAAGCGAACTTGAGTGCGATTGCCTTTCCGATACCTCTTGCTGCGCCCGTGATGAGGGCGACTTTTCCTTCTAGAAGTCCCATGATCTGTTATTATGTGTTGATTGTTTTCTGTGTCCTGCAAAAATACATCATCAAACTCCGACGAGCAAGGTTTTCCTTTTCAAATTGGCGAAATAGAAACACTTGTGGTGAAATAACGCAGATAAAATGCCTATCTTTGCAGACTTACTAACGATTAATGAGATGAGCGAGATACGTAATCCTGAGCTTTGGGAGTCGGGTGAACTCAAGATCGAGTGGGTAAGGCATCACATGCCCCTGCTTGCCGGACTTGAGAAGGAATTCAAGGAAACACAGCCTTTCAAGGGTCTCAAGGTGGCACTTTCAGTCCACCTCGAGGCGAAGACCGCACACCTGTGCGAGGTGCTTGCTGAAGGCGGTGCCGAGATGTACATCACTGGAAGCAACCCGCTTTCAACCCAGGATGACATCGCTGCAGCCCTTGTCCATCAGGGACTTAACGTCTTCGCTGTCCATGATGCCACTCCTGAGGAGTATGAAAGCGGGATCAGGCGTGTCATCGAGGTTGGGCCGAACATCATCATCGATGACGGCGGAGACCTCGTCTCGATGATCCACGACAACTATCCTGAACTCATCCCGGGAGTCATCGGAGGTTGCGAGGAGACCACCACGGGCATCCTCAGGCTTGTCAACCTCAACCGCGAAAGGAAGCTTAAATTCCCGATGATGCTCGTCAATGATGCCGATTGCAAGCATCTGTTCGACAACCGCTACGGCACAGGCCAGTCCGTCTGGGACGGAATCAACAGGACCACCAACCTCATCGTGGCCGGCAAGTACGTTGTAGTGGCCGGCTACGGCTGGTGCGGAAAGGGCGTTGCAATGAGGGCAAAGGGCCTTGGTGCAAAGGTCATCGTCACAGAGGTCAACCCTGTCAGGGCCATGGAGGCAGTGATGGATGGCTTCACGGTGATGGACATGGCTTCAGCCGCATCCCAGGGCGACATCTTCGTGACAGTCACAGGCTGTGACGATGTGATCAGGGAGGAGCATTTCCTCACGATGAAGGACGGCGCAATCTGCTGCAATGCGGGTCACTTCGACTGCGAAGTCAACATCGCCGCCCTGAAGAAGCTCGCTGTCAGCACCAAGCCTGCAAGAAACAATATTCAGGAATATGTCCTGCCGTCGGGCAGACGCATCTACATCCTTGCGGAGGGTCGCCTTGTCAACCTTGCTGCCGGTGATGGCCACCCAGCCGAGATCATGGACATGTCCTTCGCGATCCAGGCTCTGAGTGCAAGATTCCTTGCCGAAAACAGGGACAGCCTGTCCAGGGAACCTGGCGAGATGCTCCACAATGTGCCTGCCTCGATCGATAGCGAGGTGGCTTCAAGGAAGCTTGCAGACTGGGGTATCAGGATCGATGTGCTCACTCCGGAGCAGCACAGGTATCTCTACGGTGAGTAGGGTCCTGAAGATGTAAGACTTAAATCAGAAAGAGATGAGACTGTTTCCAATCTACACCTGGAACAAGGGTGTGAGGAATTTCGGACTGTTCAGGCGCAAGTTCATAAACCTTCCATGGGCACAGGGAGTCATTCTCCTTGTCTGTGTGGTCGTGGCCATGCTTCTTGCCAACCTTCCTTTCACGAGGGATATCTATCATTCAATACTCGAGACTGACCTTTCAATCCTCTTCAGGGGACCGGACAGCGATGGTTTCCTTTTCCCGAAGGACATGACGGTCGAGGCGTTCATCAACGATGTGCTGATGACCGTGTTCTTCTTCACTGTGGGTCTGGAGATCCGCCGCGAGATGAAGTGTGGAGAGCTTTCAAGCGTCAGGAAGGCTTTGATGCCTGTGATTGCTGCAGCCGGTGGTGTGCTCATGCCTGCAGCCATCTTCTTCCTTGTCAACAATGGCACTGCAGCTGCTTCCGGATGGGGAATCCCGACAGCCACCGACATCGCCTTCGCGGTCGGAATCCTTTCGATCCTCGGAGACAAGGTGCCTGTGTCGCTTAAGATCTTCCTCACCGCACTTGCGATCGCCGACGATCTCATCGCCATCCTTGTCGTGGCGCTGTTCTACGGTGGTTCGGTGAACCTTCCTCTCCTTGGAATCGCTCTCATCCTGGTGGTTGCAGTCCTCATCATGAACAAGCTTGGTGAGAAGAGGCCTGCAATGTACCTGATCCCGGCCTTTGTGATCTGGGTGCTGTTCTACTATTCCGGCATCCATTCAACGATGTCCGGAGTCATCATGGCGTTCCTTGTGCCGATGACGCCCAGGTACTCCCGTGCCTACTTCAACAGGAAGAGAAGGCAGTACATCAAGAGAATCCATGAGTATGACAGGATCGATGACGGTGAAGTGTTCCCCAATGGTCCGCAGAGGCACTGTCTCCGCCGTCTCTCTGCTCTCTCAAGGGAGACCATCCCTATGAGCTACAGGCTTGAGCACTTGCTCGGTCCATGGGTGAATTTCCTGATCATGCCTCTCTTTGCGCTTGCCAATGCGGGAGTGGAGATTCCTGATGTGTCCTACTTCAATGTTTTCCACATGGATCCTTCGATGGGCAGCGTCAGCATGGGAATCTTCCTCGGCCTTGTCCTTGGAAAGCCGCTTGGTATCTTCATCGCCAGCTTCATCGCTGTCAAGGCACATGCCGGGGAGATGCCTGCAAAGGCCAGCTGGAAGATGCTCTTCGCAGTGGCCTGCCTGGGTGGAATCGGTTTCACGATGTCGATCTTCGTCGACACTCTTTCATTCGGAGAGCAGGCGCCTGAAATCACAGCGACGCTCAGGGACATGGGAAAGGTTGCTGTCCTCATGGGGTCTTTCTGTGCCGCCGTGCTTGGAAGCATCCTTATCAACCTGATCGCAAGGATCGAGGGAAGGAAAGACTAGCGGAAATCCTCATATTCAGGCATCCCAAGTCCTGAAAGAAGGTCCTTGTACTGCTTGTCGTCGCGCGGGCAGATCAGCAGCGCGTCGTCTGTGTCGATGACGATGTAATCCTTCAGTCCCTTTATTGCATAGAGCTTCTTCCCGTGGCTTCCATCGGTCATGAGAAGCGTTCCTGAGTCTTCTGCCTTGAGGGTGTGTGCGGCGTGGAAGACATTGCCTGCGGGATCCTTGTCATCCATGTTCCTCATGATGGATTCCCAGGTGTCTGCATCCTGCCATCCGAAGGAGCCTGGATAGAGCCAGGCCCTGTCGGTGTTCTCCATCACACCGTAGTCGATCGAGATCTTGGGGCAGTCTGAATAGGCTCTCTCGAGGAAGGCCTGCTCGTAGGCGGTGCCAAGTGCGTCCTCGATGCCCTTGAACATTGAGATGACCTCGGGTGTGTACTTCTCAAGCTCTTCCTTGATCAATGACGCCTTCCAGGCGTAGATACCTGAGTTCCAGAGGAATTCCCCGCTCTTGCAGAAAACTTCGGCGAGGTTGCTGTCTGGTTTCTCGACGAAGGTCTTGACCTTTACCGGTCTCTTTTCCTCCACGCTTCCGCGTCCTCCGGTCACCTGGATGTAGCCGTAGTTCGTCTCCGGGGCTGTCGGCAGGATGCCGAGAGTCATCAGGACCTGGTTGTTCTCGGCATGCTCCATGATGCTGAGCATGTCATTCCTGAAAGCATCCTCATCATTGATGGCATGGTCTGCTGGTGTCGTGACGATCACTGCATCCGGGTTTCTCCTCAGGACCTCGCAGGTGGAGAAGAGAATGCACGGAGCCGTGTTGCGTCCGTAGGGCTCCATCAGGATGTTGCAGTCGTCGATCTCCGGGATCTGTTCCTTGACGAGACCTGCGAACCTGCTGAGGGTCACCACGAGGATGTTCTCCGCAGGGATGATGCCTGCGAATCTCTCATAGGTCTTCCTGATGAATGACTTGCCTGAGCCGTCGGCATCCAGGAACTGCTTCGGCCTGGATTTCCTGCTTATCGGCCAGAAATGGTTGGCGCTTCCGCCGGCCATTATGACGCAATATCGGTTTTCGTTCATATGGTTTCTTGAATGTCTTTTCAAAAATACATCGGACAGTAGGCCTGTGGGAACCAGTCTATCCGTACTTCTCCCCCGTCGAACACTACTGCAGCCACATCGAAGAGGATTTCCAAGTCCTTGCCCAGCCTTCCGTCCCTGGATGTGGCGAGGTATCTCATGGCGGCCTTCACGATCCTTCTCTGCTTTGTCCTGTCCACATTCTCTTCCGGTCGTGCCGTGAATGGTGCCATGCGTGTCTTTACCTCCACAAAATGTACACCAACCTTGTCCAGGGAGATGATGTCTATCTCAAGATGTCCAACCCGGCAGTTCCTTTCAATGATGGAATGTCCTCTCCTTGAGAGGAATTCGCACACAGCATCCTCTCCGGCCCTGCCCAGTGCCATCCTGGGCGTGTCCTTTTGTCCGTTGTTCATAGTCTATGTCTGGTCTGTTGCGGGAAACGTCCCGCTGCGTCATTCGAACGTGACGATGGTCACACCGGATCCTCCGAACTGGATGTGCTCATCCCTGACCGAAGCGATGCCCGGAATTGTGCTCAGGTACCTTTGGAGTTCATCTCTCAGTGCGCCTGTACCCTTGCCGTGGATGATCCTTACGGATCCGATGTTCAGCATGATGGCGTCGTCGATGTAGTGCTCCACGATGTCCAGTGCGTCGTTGACCCTTTCTCCCCTGACGTCGAGTTCAGGTGAGAAGTTCAGCCTTCTCTCCCGGAGTCCGGAATTGTCCTCGGATGCGGTTCTCGGCTTGATGGAATCCTTCATCATCGCCTTGTACTCGTTGGAGGAAATCCTTTCGACCTTGTCAAGCGGCATCTTGCTCGTGATGTTGCCGACTGCGACCGTGACAGCCTTGTCGGACACCCTCACGACCTCGCCGGCCATCCCGTTGGACTTGATCCGAACCTTCTCGCCGACCTTGAGTGTTCCTCCCCTGAATGCCTGTGCCTCTTTTTCCTGCGGGGCGGCTTCTTCGGCCTTCTTGCCTTTCCTGGAGCGTAACTTCCTGTCGTTGAGTTGTTTCAGCTTAGTGTCTATGTAGTCGTCGTGATTCTTCTGTTCTTCTTCCTTCCTGGCCTGGAGAGCTGTGACGAAGTCCTGCAGGTTCTTTCTGGCTCCCATCGTCCTTTCCTTCTCGGCCTGGGACTCCTTGATGGTCCTGATCGTGTTCTCGACGGTCTTGTTGGCGCCCTTGACGATTTCCTGGGCTTCCTTCCTGGCCTGGTCGATGATCTCCTTCTTGGTCTGCTTTATACCTTCCAGCTCCTTCTGGTAGCGCTCGGTGATGTTCTCGAGTGTCCTGTCCGTGTTCTTGATCTTCTGGAGCTTCTCCTCAAGGGCCCTCCTGTTGCGGATGATCTTCCTGAGGTTCCTTTCGATGCCGACGAATTCCTCTCCGGCCCTGTTCTCGGCATCCTTGACGATGCTTTCCGGAAGCCCCATCTTCCTGGCAAGCTCGAACGCAAAGGAATTGCCCGGAAGTCCGATCTCCAGGGCGAAGAGCGGCTGGATCCTGGATGCGTCGAACTGCATCGCGCCGTTGACGACGCCGGTGTCGGGACCTGATGCGTAGAGCTTGAGGTTGGTGTAGTGCGTGGTGATCACTCCGTACACTCCCTTCCTGTCGAACTCGCTGAGTATGGCTTCCGCGATTGCTCCTCCGGCGGCCGGTTCGGTTCCGGATCCGAACTCGTCGATCAGTACAAGTGTCTTGCTGTCAGCCTGCCTGAGCATGGATTTCATGTCTTCGAGGAAGGAGCTGTAGGTACTCAGGTCGTTCTCGAGACTCTGGTCGTCTCCGATGCTGACCATGATCCTGTCGAAGACCGGAAGCTCGGATGATTCCGAGGTCGGTATGAGCATTCCCCACTGGAACATGTACTGGAGGAGTCCGGTGGTCTTGAGACAGACGGACTTTCCTCCGGCATTCGGTCCGGAGATGAGGAGTATGTGCTTGTCTGGGTTGAGCTTGATGGAGATCGGCACTATCTGCTTCCCTTCCCTTGCGAGTGCCTTTTCGAGCAGAGGATGCCTTGCTTTCCTGAGGTTCATCTCCCAGTCCTTGGAGATGACCGGCATTCCTGCCTTGAAGTCGAGGGCAGTCTGCGCCTTGGCCACGAGGAAGTCTGTCTCGCCGACATATTCGGAGGACTTGATGAGGTCAGGGACGAATGGTCTGACGAAGTCGCTGAATGCTGCGAGGATGCGGTGGATCTCCTGGGCTTCCTCAGTGTGGAGGGTTACGATGTCGTTTTCTATCTCGACCAGTTCCGCAGGTTCGATGTAGGCTGTCTTGCCGGTTGCGGAGGTGTCGTGGACAAATCCTGGGATCTTTCTCTTTGCGGAGCTGTTGACCGGGATCAGGAGCTTGCCGTCGCGCACTGAGAGCGAGGCGTCCTCGTCGACGATGCCGTCCATCTGGGCCTGCTTCAGGATCGAGGCTGCCACCTTGGAGATCGCTGCCTCCTTTGCCTTGAGGGTCCTGCGGATCTGGAACAGCTCCTCGGATGCGGTGTCCTTGATGTCGCCGAACTTGTCCAGGATGGTGTCGATCTTCTTCTGGACTTCCGGGAAGCATGCGACCCTGGAGCTCATCTTCTTGAGGTTCGGGTAGACTCCGTCCTTGGTTGAGGCGAAGAAGTCGGTGAGCCTTCGGACGGTCTCCACAAGGGTCCTGAGCTTGCCCAGGGAAAGAAGGTCTATGGTGCAGCCTTCACTGCCGAGCGGTACGAGGAAGGACAGGCAGTCGATGTAGCCGTTGGTCGGGAAGTTTTCCTCGAACATGACCACAAGCCTCATCTCGTCCGTCAGGAAGAGCCTGCGGCTGATCTCCTTCGGGTCGGAGCTGAACCGCTCCTCCGCCACTCGCGTGGTTGCATATTCAGTGGAGCATCGGTCCGAAATCATCGTCCTGATGCGGTCGAAGCCAAGCTTTGCTTCAAGTCTCAAGTCTGTTCCTGCTCCTCTTGCCATGTTCCGCTAAACTTGTCTCCTGTCTTCCTGGACCTGCTCGACAGCGCCCATGAGAAGCTTCAGCTCATTGATGTTGCTGATCCTTTCTATCTTGCCCTCGCGCACGAAGGAAATGTTTCCGGTCTCCTCGGACACCACGATGACAGCGGCATCCGTCTCTTCCGAGATTCCCACTGCGGCCCTGTGCCTCATGCCCAGGCTGGCCGGGATGTCTGCCCTTCCGGTGATCGGGAGGGTGCAGCGCGCGGCCACTATCCTGTCGCCCTCGATGACCATTGCACCGTCATGGAGCGGGGAATTCTTGAAGAATATGTTCATGATCAGCCTTCTGCTGACCCTTGCGTCGACCACATCCCCGGTCTCGATCACAAAGTCGACCCGGTTCTTCCTCGGCAGCACGATGAGGGCTCCCGTCTTCTCGTCGGACATCATCCTGCATGCCTCGGAGATCTCGTCGAGGGTTCCCCCGCCCATCTTCTTCTCCGTGATGCCCAGGATCTTCTCGATGACCGTCCTTCCCTTTCCTGTCACTTCCGTGTACCTCGAGCCTATCTTCATGAGCCAGTGCCTGATCTCAGGCTGGAACAGGATGATCAGGGCCAGCACTCCAAGGTCGATGAATGTCGTCAGGATGGCATTCATCAGCCTCATGTTGAGGGCGGAGACTATGACCTTGAGGACAAAGACGAACATGATTGCGACGAAGATGTTCATGGCAGCGGAGCCTCTGATCCACCTGAATGCGAGGAAGATCAGGACCGCGACCATGATGATGTCGAGCAGGTCGGCGAAGGAGAAGTTCAGGAAACCGAATATGTCCATCAGCGTGCTAGGGTTTTCGTAGTGCAAAGATAACTATTTCTCTTTGATTATTAGGGCTTCAGCCTGTGGAAAACTTTGTTAATTGAAAAATAATTCGTACATTTGCAGCCCGCAAAATAGTGCGGTTTAACGTAAAGTATTTAGTTACAATTAATTAATCAAACCAATGCCTGGATTAATTGGAAAGAAAATCGGAATGACTTCCGTTTTCAGTGCTGATGGAAAGAACATTCCATGCACTGTCATCGAGGCTGGTCCGTGTGTTGTCACGCAAATCCGTACAGTTGAAAATGATGGTTATGCCGCTGTACAGCTTGCCTATGACGAAATCAAGGAAATACACGCCAGCGCGCCTCTCATGGGGCATTTCAAAAAGGCAGGAACCACTCCTAAGCGCAAGCTTGTCGAATTTGAGGCAAACTTCCCGGGAGAGATCAAGCTCGGAGACACCATCTCAGTAGAAAACGTCATGAATGACGTCAAGTTCGTGGATGTTGTCGGTACTTCTAAGGGTAGGGGCTTCCAGGGTGTCGTTCACCGTTATCACTTCGCCGGTGTCGGTGGAGCTACACACGGTCAGCACAACAGACTTCGCAAGCCTGGTTCACTCGGTGCATCATCATGGCCTTCACGCGTATTCCCAGGAATGAGAATGGGCGGACACATGGGAAATGCCAGGGTGAAAGTCTTCAACCTCGAGGTTGTCAAGGTCATCCCTG
>JAGHSC010000221.1 GCA_018066065.1 Candidatus Cryptobacteroides faecihippi | reverse complement strand
ATCATAGGCTCCTCCCAAGGGCTTACGTTGGTGATCTTCTGATACATGTCGAAGAGGTTGCCGTAACGCTCCTGAACTCTCTGATGGCCAAGACGCTTGATTGCATCGGAGAAGTCAAGGAAGACAGCAAGACCGGTCTCGTTCTCACCGTAGCCGGCATCGCATCTCTCCTTTGCAGCACGGGAAGCAACGTCACGAGGGACGAGGTTTCCGAATGCAGGGTAACGACGCTCGAGATAGTAGTCTCTGTTCTCCTCTGCAACCTGTGAAGGCTTGATCTCATGCTTGCGGAGCTTCATGACGTCATCCATGTTCTTAGGAACCCAGATACGTCCGTCGTTACGGAGAGACTCTGACATGAGGGTAAGCTTGCACTGCTGGTCACCATGGACAGGGATACATGTAGGATGGATCTGAGCGAAGCAAGGATTTGCGAAGTAAGCACCCTTCTTGTAGCACTGTACTGCAGCGGAACCGTTGCTGTTCATTGCGTTGGTAGAGAGGAAGTAGGTGTTTCCGTAACCACCGGTAGCGATGACGACAGCGTGGGCACCGAGTCTCTCGAGCGTGCCGGTGACGAGGTTGCGGGCGATGATACCCTTAGCCTCACCCTTGATGAGCACGAGGTCAAGCATCTCATAGCGTGGATAGCTCTTGACGGTACCTGCAGCGATCTGCCTGTTGAGTGCAGCGTAAGCACCGAGAAGGAGCTGCTGACCGGTTTGTCCACGCGCATAGAATGTACGACTTACCTGAACACCACCGAATGAACGGTTGGCAAGATATCCGCCGTATTCACGGGCGAAAGGAACACCCTGTGCCACGCACTGGTCGATGATGGATGCACTGACTTCAGCAAGACGATAGACATTTGCCTCACGGCTTCTGTAGTCACCTCCCTTGATCGTGTCATAGAAAAGACGGTAGACAGCATCGTTGTCGTTCTGGTAGTTCTTTGCAGCATTGATACCACCCTGAACTGCGATAGAGTGAGCGCGGCGAGGTGAGTCGCTGATGCAGAAAACCTTAACGTTGTAGCCAAGTTCACCGAGAGTGGCAGCTGCGGAAGCACCACCGAGACCTGTTCCAACAACGATTATCTCCAGTTTTCTTCTGTTGTTCGGGTTGACAAGATGAAGTTCAGACTTACGTTTGGTCCATTTTTCAGCCAAAGGTCCGTCCGGAATCTTTGAGATTAATTTATCGGACATATCTAATATGAGTTTGTATTTAATAATCTATAGATGTATCAGACTGCAATTTTAGTGAAATTTATTGTATTAAGCAATTTATAGAGACACTTTCGGCAGTTTGCGGCGGCACATCGAAGAGTACTTCCTGTAAGCTTTTTTCACGAAACGGGTGTATCTGAACGGGCTCATGTCAGACGAGAAACCGGCATCGATTGACTTCTCGATCTCCACACATTCGTCCTCACATCCATGCTTGAATCCGTATATTCCCTTAATAATCAAGGCATTGTCACAAATCTGAGAAGTTTCCTTACCAGGCACATCCTTCATGAATGAAGGAATGATGTCCTTTGTGGAAACCATGAGAGGAAGGTAGATGCAGTCCGTAGGACAGCCAAGTATCGTCCACATCACCGTCCCGAGAGGATCCTCACCCTCCTTCACACCCTCGAAGACAATCGAAGAGGAAGTGATGTTCCTCATGATCGGCTCACCGGAACGGCTGATCGAGTTGAAGAGGACAGAATGCCCGGCAGTGGCGACATCGATGGAAGACATGATCCCGCAAGCCTTCTCGAAACGGTCTACACCCTTTCTGTCAGCCACCCTTCCAGTCCTTGTGAAGTTAGTCACGACCATGTAGCCTCCAGGCTCATCACCCACATCGAACCTTGTCCAGCTGTGGTTGTTCACCTCGAAGTAGGCAGCACCACCGAAAGCATCGATGACACCGAAGTTGGCCTCGACTCCCATAGGTCTTGGAAGAGTGTCGAGGAGATTCTGGAAATCATTGACGGTAAGGCATTTCCCGAGAGCAATGTACATAAGTACACCCTCCCTGTCCATCTGCTCCGCAGGCACATCGTCATCCTTGAGGTCGTAGGTCGCTGTGTTCATGATGCAGAATCCGCCGGAGTTGGTTCCAGACCACACCTCACCACCCTTCGAAGAAGAGTTTACAAGCCCGATGAATGAATATTCAGGGCCATCGAACCTCTGCATCCTGCTGTTCAGCTCACCAGAGTCGCGATGCTTCATCATGACAGGCCTTCCATCCTGCCTTGCCTTTCCGGAGATGATCACTGAAGTGCAGCAGAATGCATCTGCAGAAAGAGTCAGAAGTACTGAAAAAATTAATGTTCTAAAAAAGTGAGCCTTCATCTATCCTCCTCATTTCCAATTCCTTCTCAAGCCCAAGATGCTTGTATGCAAGCTCCGTGGCGACGCGTCCCCTCTGGGTGCGCAGTATGAAGCCTTCCTTGATGAGGAAAGGCTCATAGACTTCCTCGAAGGTACCCTGATCCTCGCTGATCGCAGTCGCAATCGTGTTCGCTCCGACAGGACCACCCTTGAAGGTGGAGATGATGGTCCGGAGGATCTTGTTGTCGATGGAGTCGAGTCCCCTCTTGTCGATCTTCAGCTTGTCAAGTGCATACCTCGAGATGTTTATGTCGATGTGACCGTCCCCCATGACCTGGGCAAAGTCACGCACCCTTCTCAGGAGAGCATTTGCGATACGCGGCGTGCCGCGGCTCCTCAGCGCAATCTCCTTCGCAGCATCGTCATCGATGGTCACCCCAAGGATCCTGCAGCTTCTCCGGACGATGCGGACAAGCTCCGCAGTGTCGTAATATTCAAGTGCGCAGTTGATTCCGAAACGCTCCCTGAGCGGAGCTGTCAGAAGACCGCTCCTTGTCGTGGCCCCGACGAGGGTGAACGGATTGAGTGAAAGCCTGACTGACCTTGCACCCGGACCCTTGTCGATCATGATGTCGATCACATAGTCCTCCATCGCGGAATAGAGGTACTCCTCCACTTCCGGCGAGAGACGGTGGATCTCATCGATGAAGAGCACATCTCCTGTCTCCAGGGATGTCAGCAGACCTGCAAGGTCACCCGGCTTGTCAAGCACAGGTCCGGAAGTCACCTTCATGTTGACTCCCATCTCATTGGCAATGATGTGCGCCAGGGTTGTCTTTCCAAGACCAGGAGGCCCGTGGAAAAGAACATGGTCAAGGGCATCGCCCCTCATCTTTGCTGCCTTCACATAGACATTCAGGTTGGAAACTATCTCCTTCTGGCCCGTGAAATCTTCAAGGCCCTGCGGTCGGATAATTCCGTCCAAATCCTTATCTTTGTCTACGTTTGCGTTCCGTGGATCGAACTCAGTCATCAATCGGTCTTTTAGTGAATACAAATATATTGATTTTTTATTTTTGATTTGATGATGTTATATAGGTTGTCAATATGTTGATAACTGAGTCAAGTTAAAGATAGTCAATGAATTAGAATGTACAAAAACTGTTGATTGACCTTTTTGCAGGCGTTTGAAAGATTGTTGATAAAGTTCCGCATCCGCGCAATTTACATCCCGGACGACGTTTTCAAGACGTTTTCAACAGGTTTTACACCGATAACACAGACCTGATGTTGATAAGTACTTCTTCCTGCGGGAAACTCAAGGAAAGCATGGCTGAAAGAAGGGAAACCTACTGCAAGGGACTCTTCCTTTCGGCAAGGTGGTTCGTTCTGAACCAGGCCGTCAGCGGCGGGATGAACATAGTTGTCCTTCCGGACAGGGAGAGTGCCGAGTACTGTGCTTCCGACCTTTATTCACAGACAGAGGGAGACATTGTCTTCTTCCTCCCCGACAGTGGAAAGGGAGTGGAAAGAAGCAACTACAAGTCATCACTTGGAGTCCAGAGGACATCCGCCCTCGGAAAGATCGTTGAATATGATGGAAAGTCAGGGAGACTCTTCATCGTGACCTATCCGGAAGCCCTTTCCGAAAGGGTTCCATCCCCGGGAAAGATGGATGATTCCATCCTGGCCATCTCCGTTGGTGACGAGATTCCATTCGAGAAGCTGAAGGAACACCTTTTCTCAAAAGGCTTCGAGAGGGTTGACTTCGTCTCCGCACCTGGACAGTTCTCCATCAGAGGATCCATCATCGACATATTTTCCTATTCAGACAACCTTCCCTACAGAATCTCCTTCTTCGGAGATGAGGTTGAGAATATCCACTCGTTCGACTGCAACACCCAGCTTTCAAAGGAAGTGCATGAGCGGGTCGAGATCATACCTGACTTCGCTGCAGCAAGTCAGGATGAAGGTGAGACATCATCCATAATAGACCTTCTTCCAGAAACTTCCATCTTCTGGATGGATTCTTCCGACCTCTACAAGGAAAAGGAATTCTTCAAGGAGACTGAAAGGTTCAGGAAGGTCTTCTTCCAGATTCCTCTCGGGATAGATGATGTGGATCCCGTGCTTTTCAACATCGCTCCGCAGCCTGTCTTCAACAAGAATTTCGAGATCCTCTCATCCGACATCAGGTGGAAGATGGAGCATGGCTTCAAGGTGTACATATTCAGTGAAAGGCTTTCTCAGATCGAGAGACTTAAGTCCATTCTTCTGCAGAACGGTGGCCTTGTGCCTGAGTTCGTGCATGGGAAGAACATCCACGCCGGCTTCATTGACAATGATGACAAGGTCTGCTGCTACTCCGACCACGAGATCTTCGACAGGTTCCAGAGAGTTGTGATCCGCCGAACAGTGGACAAAAGTACACAGCTCACCCTCAATGACCTGTCTTCCTTCAACATCGGGGACTATGTCGTGCACATCGACCATGGTGTCGGAGTGTTCGGTGGTCTCGTGAGGATGAAGGATGACAAGGGCAGGATGCATGAGGTCGTCAAGCTGATGTACAAGGACGGGGATGTGGTCTTTGTCTCCGTGCATTCCCTGAACAAGATTTCACGCTTCCGCTCGAAGGATGGTGAGCCGCCTAAGATCAACAAGCTTGGTTCGAAGAGCTGGCAGACTCTCAAGACGAGCGCGAAGTCCAAGATCAAGGACATAGCCAAGGAACTCATACAACTCTACGCAAAGAGGAAGGCGTCCGAAGGGTTTGCATATTCACCTGACGGCTACCTCCAGGAAGAGCTTGAGTCTTCATTCATGTTCGAGGACACTCCTGACCAGGAGTCTGCGACCAGGGCTGTCAAGCAGGACATGGAGGCCGGGAGCCCGATGGACAGGCTTATCTGCGGTGATGTCGGTTTCGGAAAGACCGAGATCGCAATCCGTGCGGCATTCAAGGCAGTCACTGACGGAAAGCAGGTTGCCGTGCTGGTCCCTACAACCATCCTTGCGCTTCAGCATTTCACCACTTTCAAGCAGAGGCTCAAGGACTTCCCTTGCAGCATCGACTATGTCAGCCGCCTTCGCACCGCAAAGGAGATAAAGGACATCCAGGGAAGGCTTGCAGATGGCAAGCTGGACATCGTGATAGGTACTCACAAGATCCTTGGAAAGGGATTTGACTTCAATGACCTTGGCCTTCTGATCATCGACGAGGAGCAGAAGTTCGGTGTCTCGGCAAAGGAAAAGCTGAGACAGCTGAAGGCTGCCGTCGACACGCTGACCCTTACAGCGACACCTATTCCGAGAAC